>NZ_JBEPYQ010000049.1:0-48635 GCF_041641335.1 Cohnella sp.
GCGAACAGCCACAGCTTGCGGCGCAGCCCGATCTTTGCGGTCGCCGGGGTTTCCTCGGGTTCGCCGCTTAGAACGAGCGTTTCTTGCGGTGCTCCGCCCGGAGGCGCTACAGGCTTGTCCTCCGCTACGGCCCGCTTCTTCTCGGATGGAAGCCATACCGCCCTCAGGACACCGAGCGACAGCAAAATCGCCGCGGACAGCAGCAGCGGCGTCCGGTACGCTCCGCCGTCTCCCCCGCCTCCCGCCAAATCCCCCGCTGCCAGCATTCCCGCTCCCGTGAACGCGGTAAATACCGCAAACATAAGCGAATAGGCCCGCGTCTCCTCCTTGCGATTCGCGCAGTAACGAAACAGCAGTTGCACTTCCGTCGTCTCGACCAACGTAAGCCCGACGGAGACGAGCGTCTGCGCCGCGAGAAAATAGCCAAAGCTTTCGCTGACGGCATAAGTCAAGCTGCCCGCGGCGACAAATCCAGCTCCGACCGCGAGCAGCCGCTTGCGCCCCAGCCGATTCGCCAGCAACGAGACGGGAATGGCCGACACGCCCATGATCAGAATGCCGATAGACGCAAGCGTTCCGACCTGATCGGTTTTCAGTCCCTGCGACAGCAGATGCAAGTTCAGCACGAGCGCGTACATGCCGATCCCGATTCCGTACAACGCCTCCGTCGCGAGGAAACGCCTCACCCCCGCGGGCAACCTCCACAATTCCTGCAAATAAGCCATCTGTTGCTCCTTTCCTTGCTGCCTGACCGTCTGGGACGCCGCTTGAGATACGCTCGCTGGGCGACGCTTATTCGCCTCATCCTCGTAACGCCGCCAGAGATAAGCTCGCACGGCGCGCTTACTCGTCTCGTCCGCGGGGACCGGTGTCTGAAAGATGAAGAAAGGCCCCTGGTCGGAGCCTCCCTTCATCAAACTGCTACTTCGCCTGCGTCTTCTTCAAGTACGCCCGCCAGGTGATGCACCACTGGGCCGGGTCGTCCAGAGACGATTCGTCGTTGCGGTGGACGGTGCTGTTGTGCGGAGCGGTCTTTACGATATCCGGGTTGGTGTACGCTTCCTCGGAAATGTGCGCCAAAGCCTGAATATACTCGTCCAGATCC
This sequence comes from Cohnella sp., assembly GCF_041641335.1. Classification (NCBI taxonomy): domain Bacteria; kingdom Bacillati; phylum Bacillota; class Bacilli; order Caryophanales; family Paenibacillaceae; genus Cohnella; species Cohnella sp. The sequence goes on from NZ_JBEPYQ010000049.1 coordinate 1,106, forward strand.
TCCTTGGAATACGACTCGGTCGGCTCCAGCGTGAACGGCTGAGGCACGATATACGGATGATGGGACGTCCAGTAATGGAGGCCGAAGTCGCACATCCGGCGCGTGATGTCTTCCGTCGTCACGCCCGTCTCGTCGGTCAGCTGCTTCCAGCTATAGCGAACCTGCTCCAGGCGGCGGCCCTTAATGTAAGGGGCGCTCGCACCGCGGATTTGCAATATTTTATGATACAAATAGTTGTTGTTCAGCACGGCGATGCGAGCAACGTCGCGCAGTCCTTCCGCGCCAAGGCTCATAATCCAGGCGTAGGAGCGCAGCACCGTCTGGGCGACGCCGTGGAAGCTGCGCACCTTGCCGATGCTCACGTCCGGTTGATCCTTCAGCGCATACTTGCCGTCCTCGCGTACGACCAGCGGCCCCGGCAGGAAGCGTACGAACGGCTCCGCCACGCCAAGTGCCCCCGTTGCCGGCCCTCCGCACATGTGGGGAGCGGCGAACGTCTTATGCAGGTTGAAGAAGCACATGTCGAAGCCCGCTTCCTTCGCCCGCGTAATGCCGAGCAGCCCGTTGGCGTTGGCCTGATCGTAGAAGCAGACGCCGCCCGCCGCGTGCACGACGTCGGTAAACTCGCGAATCCGGTGATTGTAGATGCCGGTATCCTCCGGATTGGCGACGACGAAGCCCGCCGTACGCTCGGAGACGGCGTTCTTCAGCTTCTCCAGGTCCGGGAAGCCGTCCTCGTCGGGATGCAGCGTAATGATCTTGTAGCCTTTGACCGCCGCGGTCGCCGCCTGGGAAGGATGAGAGAAGATCGTCGTGATGATCTCGTCCCTCTGCTCTCCTTCGCCGCGGGATTCGTAGTAAGCGCGGACGATCGAGGCCATCGCCAGCAAAGCCTGCGTGCCGCTGCTCGGCTGGAACGAGAAGGCGTCCATGCCGGAAATCTCGCGCATCGCCAGATCGAGCTTATGATAGATTTCCAACATGCCTTGCGCCGTGTCTGGATCCTGCAGCGGGTGAAGCTCCATCATGCTCGGCGTGCGGATCAGCATCTCGTTGATGCGCGGAATATATTTCATCGTGCAGGTCCCCTGCCCAATCTCCACGTTCAGATCGGAGCCGAGCGTCTCCTGCGACAGCCGCAAGTAGTGGCGCAGCACCTTGGCCTGGCCGATCTCCGGCAGCTTGGGCGCTTCGCTCCGGCGCATCGTCGCGGGAATGAGCGAAGCCGCTCCTCCGACTTCGGACGCAATGCCTGCCTCCGTACCCGGCGGGATAACGCCTCGCTCTCCCGAACGATGCAGCTCGAATACGACCGGTTCGTCCCATTTTGCCTGGTGGAAATTACGCACTTTATGATCTCTGCGAATCCGCTGCATAGGGCCGGATGATTTGTTCGTCGATGCATGGCTCATTGAGGACTCACAACCTTTCTGATCGCGTCCGAGAGCCGATCCAGATCGGACTGGGAGTGGATTTCGGTTACGCAGTAGAGCGCGCATTGTCCCCATTGGGGATAGCTTGCGGACAAGTCCTTGCCGCCGAAAATGCCTTCGTCCAACAGCCGCCGATTGATCTCGTCAACCGTCAAGCCGGTGCCGCCAAAGTCGACGACGAACTCCTTGAAGAAAGCCGTCTCGCCGAACCGCAGCGTTACGCCGGGGATGGCCGCCAGCCTGCGGGCGGCGTAGCGCGCCTTCTGGACGATCGTCTCGCCCAGCTCTCTCATGCCGTGAGGCCCGAGCAGCGACAAGTAAACGCCGGCCGTAATGCCCCAAAGCGCGGTCTGCGTGCCGACCGACTCCTTGCCCTTCTCGCGCAGAGCGAACGAAGTGCGCTCGTAAGCGACGTCGCCGAAGCCGTATTCCCCTTCCATCTCGGTCGGCACGATGCCGAACAGCCGGGAAGGGTATTCCATGACGAACTTCTCTTCGTCGCGAGTGGCGATAAAGCCGGACTGGCCGCCGCCGTAATTCATATGCATGCCGAGCGGCTGCAGGTCGCCGCACACGATGTCGGCGCCGTAGCGGCTAGGCGGCTCCAGCAGGCCGAGCGAGATCGGGTCGACGCCGACGATCGCGATCGCTCCGGCCCCTTGGGCCAGCGCCGCGATCTCCGCGCCCCGGTCCTCGATGACGCCGAGGAAACCCGGATTCTCGAAGTAGACGGCCGCGACGTCCTCCCCCAGCTTGCGGCGAAGATCCTCCAAGTCAAGCTTGCCCGTCGTCGGGTCGATCTCGATCTCGCGCAGCTCCATGACCGGTGTGCAGTAGTTGCGGATGATTTTCGCCTTGTCGGGATCGACCGACTTCGGCAGCAGCGCAACCGGACGGCCGGTCATCCGGCCCGCCATGCGGATCGCCGTGGATGCGGCCTGCGCCCAATCGAACGTCGGCACGTTGACGACGTCCATGTCTACCAGCTCGGCGACAAGGCTCTGGTATTCGAACAGCGCCTGGAAGCGGCCGTGGTCCTCGTACGGCTCGCCGGCATAGGCGGTGACGAACTCGGAGCGCTGGTTGATTTCGTCGCAGATCGCCGGCACGAAGTGCTGCCAGCAGCCCGCGCCGAGGAAGTTCAGGTAACCGCCCGCTCCGGCATGCTTGTTCTTGGCCAGCAGACCTTCGATATGCCGGCGCAGCTCGTATTCGTTCATCGCCGGCGGCAGATCCATCAGTCCGCCCAGCTTCAAGCTGTCCGGGATGGCCTCGTGCAGCTGCTCGATCGACGTCAAACCGATCTCCTTCAGCATCGCCTCCTGAACTTCGGGCACCGTATTCGGAATATAGGGATGGGCAAAAGCTCTATTTTCGGACAAAGGTAACGCCTCCGTTTCTATAGGGTTGACCCCATGGACCATAAGCCCATTGCATTCCGACAGGGGTCGAGGTTAAATTCACGCAATGCCGCCGCCATCGACGACGAGCACGCTGCCGGTCACCCACGACGACAGGTCGCTCGCAAGGAACAGCACCGCGTTGGCGATGTCGCGCGGCGTGCCGAGCCGCTCGAGCGGACGGCCTTTGGCCGAATCGACGAGAAACGCCGCCTCGTCCCGCCGTAATTGCTTCGCCTCATCGCGCAGCAGCGGCGTATCCGTGTCGCCGGGCGACACGCAGTTGACGCGGATATTCTGAGCGCCGTGGTCGATCGCCATCGCTTTCGTCAGGTTGACGACGCCCGCTTTAGCCGCGCAGTAAGCCGCGGCGCGATCGCCGCCCTTCAGCCCCCAGCCGGAGCCAGAATTAATGATGCTGCCCCCGCCGCTCCGCTCCATAATCGGAATGACGTACTTGGACAGCAGGTACACGCCCTTCAGCGACACGTCCAGCACGAGATCCCAATCGCGCTCTTCCAGTTCGACCACCGTGCGCCGGCGAATGACGCCCGCGTTGTTGAACAAAATATCGATGCGGCCGCACGCGGAATCGATCTCCGCCGCCACTCGTTTGCAATCTTCGGCAGAGGAGACGTCGCAGCGATAATAGCTCGCCTCTCCCCCTTGGCCGCGAATGCCCGCGACCGCCCGTTCTCCCAGCTCATCGTTAATATCGAGCAGCACGGCATGCGCCCCGAAGCCCGCCAGCAGCTCCGCAGTCGCGAGTCCGATGCCGGAAGCTCCTCCCGTGACGACCGCCACCTTGCCCGTCAAGTTCAATACGTCGGCTGTATTCAGCATCGCTTATTCCCCCTTCATCCATTGCGCCGCTTCCGCAGCCATTCGTCTGCTTAACCGCTCCGGATCTTGATCTCCCGCCAAGTAAGGCGCGAGCAAAATCCGGAACCGGAACTCCTCCGAGCCGACCGCGTACGGCGGCAGCTGCGCCGGGCCGCAGCTGTTGCTGCCCAGCCCGTTCTGCCGGTAATCCAGATTCAGCGTGATGAACTCCCGCGGCGCAAGATCGCTCTCGTGCTTCGCCGCCTCCAGGTCGCGGTCGGTATACCTGCGCGCGCTGAATTCCAGCGTCGGCGCTCCCGCCGCCAGCAGACCGATGCCCGCTCCGTCCGTCGCCGACACCCAGCGGACGTCGGTGCGGTTGCCGTTTTCCTGCGGATACACATAAGGCGTGAACAACTCGTCGACGGTCATCTCGTAGACTCCGAATTTGCCTGCCTGCTTGCTGTCGGAGTAGCTCTCGCCCGGTCCGCGTCCATACCATTCGACATGCTTCGCGTCTCCCGGCAGCTCGAGCTGCAATCCAATCTTCGGCAGCATCGCCGGCGGCTTGCCTTCCGGCATGCCGAGGACGTCGACGACGACCAGGCCGGAGCCCGTCACCGTATAGGTCGTCTCGCAGCGGAATCCCCAGTCATGCACGGGCGGCGCGATGCGGGAAGTCCAGCGCGCGCGGATCGCGCTTGCGCCGAGACGCTCCCAGCGGAAGCGGTCGACCCGTTCCGTCAACCGGTCCAGATGCGCCTTGCGCCAGTCCGCGACGACGTACATGTCGTTGTCGATCGGCGCGCGCCAGAAGTTAAGCCGCGGTCCGCCAAGTGTCAGCGCCTTGCCGTCGGCCGTCCAAGAGGACAACCCCGTCCGCGACGCTTCGAACGTCGCGCGGAACCTGTCGTTGCCGACCGCGATCCGGCGGCCCTCCTCGGTACACGCTAGCACCGCGCCTTCGCCTGGCACCGCCTGCACACCTGCCTCGCGCAGCAGGAATTGCGCCCAGACGACCTCATGCCCAGCCTTCGCCCAAGCTTGATCCGCCTTCAGCGCGAAGCTTAGATTCAGCCATTCTTCTTCCCCGCGGCCAACGCCCTGCTCACCGAACGGAACATCCATCTCTGCGCTCTCGCCCGGCTCAATGCTCGGTAAAGCCAGTACGCCGCTGCGCAGCGGACGCCCGCCGATCGCCAAAGACCAGGAGACGCTCAGATGATCCAGCGTCAGGAAATCGTATCGGTTAACCATGCGGACGCGACCGCCGCCGAGATGCTCGACCTTCACCGGTTCGATGATTTTCTTGTACTCGATCAGCCCGGGAGAAGGCGTACGGTCGGGACGGACAAGTCCGTCGATGACGAAGTTGCCGTTGTTCGGCTCGTCGCCGTAATCTCCGCCGTAAGCGTAATCGATGCGGCCTTTCTCCTGGCGAAGGGTCAGACCGTGGTCGATCCACTCCCAGACGAAACCGCCCTGCAATCTGCGATAGGCGTCGAACGTCTCGAAATACTCCTTCAGCCCGCCGGGCCCGTTGCCCATCGCGTGGGCGAATTCGCACAGGATGTGCGGCTTCGGATGGTCTTCCAGCTTGCCGAAGCCTTCCATCTTCTCGACGGACGAGTACATCGTGCTGACGACGTCGCACACTTCCGCTTCCCGATCCTCCTCGTAATGGACGAGCCGAGTCGGATCGTTCTCTTTGCACCATGCGGACATCGCCCGAAAGTTGCAGCCGAAGCCCGACTCGTTGCCGAGCGACCAGAACAGGACGGACGGATGGTTCTTATCTCGCTCCACCATGCGGCGCACCCGGTCGACGTAAGCGTCCTCCCACTGCGGATCGTCGCTGAGCCGCGAGATGTTGCCGAGCGGCTCGAAGCCGTGCGTCTCCAAGTCGGTTTCTTCCATCACGTACAGACCGTATTCGTCGCATAAGTCGTAGAAACGCGGATCGTTCGGATAGTGTGCCGTCCGAACCGCATTGATGTTGTGCCGCTTCATCATCAGCACGTCCTCGCGCATCGTCGCGAGCGACACGGTCCGTCCCGTATCCGGGTGATGGTCGTGACGATTGACGCCCTTCAGCAAGATCGCCTTGCCGTTAACGAGAAACTGGCCATCCCGAACCTCTATTGTGCGGAAACCGACGCGCTGCGCCACTGCCTCCGCCAATCGGCCCGCCCGGTCGAACAGTTCCAGCGTCAGGTGGTATAGCGCCGGGCTTTCCGCGCTCCACAGCGCCGGCCCTCTGACCGGCACCGCGATATCGACAACGCCGCCTTCCACCGCGCTCTCCGCCGCGGCGACCTCCGCGCCCTCCGCATCCAGCAGCCGCAGCTTAAGGTTGCCGGTCACCAATGTCCCGGCCAGCTCCGCGCGCACGCTCAGAATCGCGTCGCGAAAGTTTTCGTCCAGCTCGGTCACGACCCGATAGTCGGCGATCCGGACGGCCGCAGGCTCGGCCACCAAGTAGACGTCGCGGAAAATACCGCTCATCCACCACATATCCTGATCCTCCAGATAGCTTCCGTCGGACCATTGATAGACGCGCACCGCCAGCCGGTTCACGCCCCCGATTACGTAAGGCGTCACGTCGAACTCCGAGGTCAGACGGCTGCCTTGGCTGTAGCCGACGAACTGTCCGTTGATCCAGACGTGGAACGCGCTGTCTACGCCGTCGAATTTGATCGCGATCTTCCGGCCGTTCCAATGCCCGGGCAGCTCGAATTGGCGGACATAGCAGCCTGTAGGATTATCGTTCGGCACGCGCGGCGGATCAACGGGGAACGGATAGTACAAGTCCGTATAATGAGGATTGCCGTAGCCCTGAAGCTGCCAATGCCCCGGTACCCGAATGTCGTCCCACGCTCCGATCGCATAGCCTTCCTCGTAAAATTTTTCCGGAGCCAGATCCGGTCTTTCCGCATATTTGAACTTCCAGAAGCCGTTAAGCGACTTGAACCAGGGAGAGCTTCCCCGGTCGTAACCCAGCGCTTCGGAGGCGCTTGGGAACGGGATGAAATACGCTCTGCTCTTCGCCCTCCCTCGCTCTAACACCTGGATATTTTCCCAATCCTTCGCTGCATTCAAGTCTCGCATGGATGTCTTCTCCTCTCGTTTCTCTCTATACAGGGCGGACAGCCCTTGCCCTGCTTGGCTAGCCTTTGATGCCCGTTCCGGCGATGCCGCCGATGATGTACCTCTGCGCGAAGAAGAATACCGCCAGCGGCAATATCGAGATCAGGCACGTAATCGCCATAATCGATTGCATATCGACGCCGAACATGCCCTTGAACTGCGCCAGGCCGAGCGTCAGCGTATATTTGGACTGATCGTTCAGGAAGATCAACGGTCCGAGATAGTCGTTCCAGCAGCTCATCATCTGGAAGACGCCGACGAGAATGAGCGCCGGTCCCATCAGAGGGACGATAATCCGGAGGAAAATGCCCATCTTGCTCGCTCCGTCGATCGTCGCCGCTTCGTCCAGCTCTCTCGGAAGAGTCAGGATAAACTGCCGCAGCAGGAAGATGAAGTAGGCCGAGCCGAACCATGCAGGCACGATAAGCGGTTTAAGCGTATTGATCCAGCCGAGATAATTAAACTCCATATACTGCGGAATCATCGTGACTTCCCACGGAATCATCATCGTCGACAGGACGACGAGGAACAGGAAGTTGCGTCCCTTAAACTCGAAACGGGCGAAGCCGTAGGCCACGACAGCGCACGAGACGAGCTGCCCAAGCGTCGCCAGCACGGTTACGATCACCGTATTTTTCAGAAATACGTTAAACGGCTGCACCGTCCAAGCCTCCGCGAAGTTGCCGAACTTCCATACGGAAGGCAGCCATTTCGGCGGAAACAGATACAGCTCGGTCGGATCCTTGATCGCCGTCGTCAGCGCCCAGAACAGCGGAGCGATAAACAGCAGCGAACAGAACGTCAGCAACGCGTAAACAACCGTCTTCCTCATGCGGACCGCCTCCTTGCCCCGGACTTCGCCTTCGCGCCGCTCTTGATCTCGCCCTCGTAGTACACCCAGGCCGCCGACGACTTGAACACGAGGAACGACAGCGAGAGCACGATCAGGAACATGAACCAGGCGTTCGCCGCGGAGTAGCCCATCTTGAAATATTTAAAGGCGTTCTCGTACATGTACATCGCGTAAAAATAAGTCGACTTGAGCGGGCCTCCCCCGGTTAAGACGAGAGCCAGGGTAAGCTGCTGGAACGCCGCGATAATCGAAGTGATAAGGTTGAACAGAATGGTCGGGCTGAGCATCGGAATCGTAATGCTGCGGAACTGTCTGAGCCTGCCTGCTCCGTCGATCGACGCGGATTCGTACAAGTCCTTCGGAATGCCTTTCAGTCCCGCCAGGAAAATGAGCATCATAGCGCCTTGGCCCCACAGGCTGGCGATGACCATCGCGACGAGCGACCATCTCGTATCGTTCAGCCAATCCGGACCGTCGATGCCGACGAGAGACAGGAAATAGTTCAAAATGCCGTATTCGCCGCTGTACACCCACCCCCAGATCATCGCCAGCGCAACGCCGGAAATGACGGACGGCAAGTAGAACGCGGTGCGGAAAAAGGCGCTGCCACGCACGTTCTGATTCAGCAGCATGGCCAGCCCGAGCGCGACTACGATGTTAAGCGGCACGAACAGTGCGGCGAACTTGACCGTTACGCCGAACGACTTCCAGAACAACGAATCCTGGGTGAACATCTCGATGTAATTGCCGAAGCCGACAAACTTGACTTGACCTACGATCGGCCAATCGAAGAACGAGATGACGAGCGAAAAGATCAGCGGGCCTAACGTAAACGCGAGGAATCCGAACAGCCATGGAAAAACGAAGAGGTAGGGAGTGACCCTACCCCGTCCGCGTTTCCTTGCAGGCTTGAGGCTGGCCGCGTAGGTTCCCGCTTGAGCAGGGTCGAGTTTAGCCATCTCTTAACCTTCTTTCAAGTAACGGACGCCGTCCTTCACCGCTTCGTTCAAGGTTTCCTGGGCGGATGCGCCGTGCACGACCGCTTCGATCGCGGCGGACAGATGCCGGTTCACTTCGTTCCACTTGGCGTTGAGCAGGAAAGCCGGCGTATTGTCGGAGCGCTCCAGCATCGTGTAGAACGGTTTGTACAGCGGATCCTGGTCGACCTTCAGCTCGTTAACGACGCTGACGCGAACGGGCAGATCGGCGGTGCGCATCTTGATTGCCTCGTTGGAGACGAAGAACTTCACGAACTCCCAAGCCAGATCCTTCTGCTTCGAATCCTTGGCGATCGACAGCGCGGATTCCGCGATGATACCTTTGACCGGCTTGCCCGGGAACGCCGGCATTTCTACCGTGCCGATGTCGATGCCCGCTTCCTTGAAGCCCGCGAGCGGCCAAATTCCGCTCTCCCACATGGCGAGCTTGCCGGCTTTGAAAATGTCCTCGCCGCTCTGCTGGCCTTTGCCGCCGACGAGCACGCCGGACCCGTTCTTCACCAGATCGCCGAAAATTTGAATCGCTTCCGCGGTTTCCGGGCTGTTCATATAGCCTTCGATCGTCTTGCCGTCTTCGGAGATAAACGAGCTGCCGTTGCTCCAGACGAAGCCTTGCAGATCGTACGTATCATTGGAAGCGCGGACGCCGAAGCCGTACTGCTTCTTGCCCTTGTCGGTCAGCTTGGCGGCGACGTCCTTGAAGTCGTCCCATGTCCAGCCGTCCTGCGGATAAGGCACCTGGGCCTCGTCGAACAGCTTCTTGTTGTAGTACACGACGCGGGTCGTAAACCCGACCGGAATGCCGTACAGCTTGCCGTCGATCTTGCCGTAATTGAACAGGCCGGAATAGAAATCGTCGATGTTCAGGCTGGCGTCCTTGGCCGCGTAATCGTCCAGCGGCTCCAGCGACTGATGGTACGTCGGGAAATCCCACATGTACATCACGTCCGGCGGGTTCGTCGCTCCGAAGCCCGCGGCGAGCTTCTGATCGAAGCCGTCGGCGTAAGCTTCTACCTGCACCTTCGTTCCGGGATGGCTTTCTTCGAATTTCTTGGCGATATCCTGCTGGATCTTCAGCGCGTCGCCCGTATCCCAAGTCGCGAATCGAACCGTTTTCGTGCCTCCGGAGCTTCCGCCGGAGGACGACGTCGCGGACGGCTGGCTGTTATCCGCCTTGTCGCCGCCCCCTCCGCAGGCGGTTAACAAAGAGACGATCATCGTTGCGGACAGTAGAAGTGCAGAGCTTTTCTTTTTCATTCGTGCTGCCTCCCCTTGAAATCGAGCTAAATTAATTGAACCGCTTACATCCTTATCATAAAGGACATGAAAGCGGTTCAAAACGGACATCTATTCGGACCTTCGTGCGCATTTGTTCGATGTCGGGGAGCGAGTGTCATTCTGTTCGGGACGCGCCGTCTTTTTGTTGCGCGCGGTAGTGGCTCGGCGTCTGCCCCGTACAGCGCTTGAACCATTTGCTGAAATATTTGCTGTCGCCCAGACCTGTGCGCTCGGCGATCTCCTGCATCGTCAGGGAAGTATCCTTCAGCAACTCGTTGGCGATCTTCAGCTTGCGCTTGTACTGGTACGCCACGAAGCTGAGCCCGACCGTTTTTTTGAACAGGATCGAGAAATGACTGCGGCTGAGACCGACTTGTCCGGCCACGTCGCTGACCGACCAATCGGCGGCCGGACGGTCGCGCATCAGCCTTAGCGCCTTCCAGATCGGCTCCGGCCAGTCTCCGGACGACACTCCGTACGTTTTCTCCATTTCCGCTTCTTTATGCAGGGAACCGATCGCCTTCAGCCACTCGGCCGCCTCTTCGTCCGGGCCAAGCCTCGCCCAGTGCAGCTCGGCTCTCTCGCTCTTACGTTCGACGAGCCAGCCGTCCGCGGCGTCCGCGAGGGCGGACGGGAGCAGCCAGTACCAGCGTTCCTCGCTGAACGGGATGATCGCGCCGTTCTTCCTTAACGCATCGTCCCGGCCCAGCCCTTCCGCAGCCTCTCGCCAACCCACGCCGGACTTGACGGCATAGACGTACAGCGGCTGCCCCTGCCATGAGCTTTTAGCTTCGGCCAGCTTCTCCAGCTCTCGCGCGAACTTGTCGCTGTGGCCGCTCAGCCACGCGTACAACTGCGTGCCCAGCCGCTCCTCGTCGACACTCTCGTCGGAATCGTCGCCGGAATCGGTGCGCGGAGCGGACAGCTCCTTGCGGAACTGCTCCAGCATGCTCTCCAGCTCGTCGTCCTCGAACGCCGTCTTCAGCAGATAACCCGAAGCGCCGAGCTTTAGCCCTTCTTTGGCATATTCGAAGTCCCGGTGGCAGCTTAACAAGACGATTCTCGTATCCGGCGCGGCCTGCTTCACTCTGCGCGACAGCTCGATGCCGTCCATCTCCGGCATGACGATATCGGTAATTACGACGTGCGGCCGATGAAGCTGGAACGCCTCCCACGCCTTGCGGCCGTTCGGCGCGTCCGCGACGACCTCCATTCCGTATTTCTCCCAAGGCACGGTCGCCTGCAATCCCTTGCGCACGATGCTCTCGTCATCCGCGATCAGCACCTTAATCATTCCCGTCGACGTGTCCATGCGGATTCTCCTCCTTCTTGGGCCATTTGATGAAGATCGTCGTTCCTTTGTCCGGAGCGGACTTGACCGTCAAGCCGTACTGCACTCCGAAATGCAGCTTGATTTTCTGATCCGCGTTCCGCAAACCGAGCCCGCCTCTTCCTTTACGCTTCTCTCCCGGCAGCAGCAGCTTCTGCAGCTTGTCGGGCGGAATGCCCGCTCCGTTATCCGACAGCTCGAGCCTGAGCAAAGTTCCTTCATCCGCTACCGCCAGCCGTATCGCGCCCTCGCCGTCCTCGAAACCGTGGAAAAAGATATTTTCGAACAGCGGCTGCAGCGTCATGCGGGGAATCGGATACTTTTTCAACTCCTCGTCGCATTCCAGCTCGTATCGAAACACGGGACCGTAGCGAACCTCCTGGATTTTCAGAAAATGCTCGATCATCCGCAGCTCGCGCCCGAGCGGCACCAGCTCTTGAGAAATGTCCAGATTGCCCTCCAGCACCATCGTCAGGTGGTACAGCATTTGGCGGATGTCCTCCGCTCCCTGAAGCCGGGCCTTCCATTGAATCGAGTTCAGCGTATTGAACAGCAAATGCGGATTGATCTGGTAATGGAAAGCGCGCAGCTCCGCATCCTTCTTCTGCCGTTCGTTCGTCTCCACCTCGCGGATAAGCGACTCGATGCCGCCGACCATGTTGTTGAAGCTGACGTCCAGGCTGCCGAGCTCGTCTTTGGCCTCGACCTTCGTTCTCGTCTGCAGCATGCCGAAGCTGACCTTCTGCATCGAATCCTTCAAGCGCCGGATACGCGCGGTAAATCGCGAAGAGAATAAGTAAGCCAGCGCAAAAGCGAGCAGCGTCGACGCAACGGCGGCGATAACCGTATTCGAGCGGATCAGACCCGAGGAGCGGTAGAAAGATTTGGCCGGCAGCCTTGCTTCGATCGTCCAGTCGTTCGTCTCGATGGCTTTGTGCCAGACGATATCGCTGTCCTTGGCTTCGTACGCCGACGCGGTCTCGTAGACGACGCGCCCTTGCGAATCCGCGATCGTCAGATGCGCCTGCGTGTCGCTCTCGAACAGCTCGAACATGCCCAGCAGATCCTCCGCCTTCTCCTCGATCAGAATGACGCTCCCGCGCAGCGCGCCGTAAGGATTGTTGATCGATTCCGCCAAGCCCAGCACGACCGGCAGCCGCTCCCCTTCTTCCGGCTCCTTGATGCCGTGGTTCTGAGGGTAGAAGCCGAGCCAGTAGTCGCCCGCGCGATCGTCCGGTATTGCCCTCCAGGTCGAAATGCGATCGAGCTTGGCCACGTCCAAATTGTTCTCTCCATAGTAATATCCCGACTTGGCTATAATATAAATTCCGGCGTTCCTTTCCGTTTTAAGCGCTTTCAGGAAGTTTTCGAAATTGTTTTTATCCAAAATCTCGCGATAAGTGCTCGGACTCTCTCCGCCGAGCCCGCTTCTCGCCGGGTCCAGCAAATAGGAATAGATGGTGGCGGCCGTCTGGCTCATTCGGGTCAAATAGGCGTTCGTCTGCTGCTGAAGCTGGGCGACGGCGTTCTCCCCGTATTTCCCGAACTGGGAGTTAATCACCTTGGCCGACTGATAATAGGACAGCGCTCCGACGGACAGCAGCGGAATGACCGTGACGATGAGGAAGCAGACAAGCAGCTTCGTGCGGATGCTCTGATAGGAGAGACGGGCGGAAAACGGTTTGAGCAGAGATCTGAGCATCGGTTCCGGTCTCCTTCGTTGCTGATGTTAGGCGATTCGTATATGAAGTGTAGCATGGACGAAAACCGTCTTACAATGCGCTGTCCGACAAAAAACGGCAAAAGCACTTCTCCCCCGGCCACGATCGGTCGGGCGGTAAGAAGTGCGATTCGCGCAGTTAAGTCAAATACTCGTTCGCCAAAATGAGAAACACGCTCGACGTCCAGGTGAACGCCCGGTCGCGCAGCCCTTCGCCGCTGATCGCGTCGAAGTTTTCCGCCATGCCGCTGCGGTTCAGCATGTCGCAGAAGCGCCGGGCGACTTCGCACGCCAGCTCCCGGTCTCCCGAGGCGGCCGCCCCTTCGACGAGCAGCATGGTCGACGGCGCCCAGATCGGTCCGCGCCAGTAGCCGTCCGGCGTGTAGAAGGGGCTGTTCACATTTTCGGTCGCCCAGCCGTTCGCCGTCAGGAAGCGGTTCTCGTCGCGGAGTCCGGCGAGCAGTGTGTCGCGCACGCGGTCCGGCAGACGGCGACCCAGCAGAATCGGCACGAACAGCAGCAGCGTGTCGCCTTCGGACGGCTCGTGCGTGCCGGAGCGGCAAGCGATGAAGCGGTCTCCCTTCCAGAAGTGGGCAAGCATTCTCTCTTGCGTATCGGCGGCGAGCTGCCGCCACTCGGACGACTCTTCGGCATAGCCAAGCAGTCCGGCGATCTCCGCCAAAATCTCGGCTTGAAGAATCAGGAACGCAGCCAGATCCGGACTTTCCACCGGAATGCCGTTATTAAACGCCGTGCTGTTGTCCCAGCCGGAGTCGTTGCCGTGGTTGTATTGCGGAATGCCGTCTCCGTCCCCGTCGCGGTAACGGAACCACCATTTTGTCCATTTGGACAGCGGCCCGTACACTTCGCGCAATTGCGCCTCCTTGATGAAATCCGTTCTTTGCATCATCCAGGCCAGCGTCCAGCCGTGAATCGGCGGCTTGTTGCAGTTCCACAGCTCGTACTTGTCGTTGACGAAGTCGGGAATAAGGCCGCTCTCGTGCTGCCGGTCGAAGAAAATCATGAACTGGTCCCAGGCGAGCTTCGGATCGTGACGGACGAGCGCCATCGCGTTAAAGCAGTGGTCCCAGCTCCAGATGTTCGTCATCCAGTTTTTGGACATATACATCGCCGGACGGGTCAGACAGCCTTCCGCCGGCACGAGACAGCTCCACGTAATATAGGCGGCCAACTCGCGCGCTTCCTTTAGCCGATCCGGCCCGGGAAGGCAGCGCCTATGCCAATCCGCGAACTCCTCGCCCACTCGCCGGACCGCATCGGCGAACGGCTCCCAGACGCGTCCCGGCTCCCATACCGTGCGGAATTCCTCGATGGCGAATTCCGCGACGCCGGCAGGCTCATCCGGTAGAAACTCGGCGGTAATGCGCGAGCTTTTGATTTTATCCCACGGCACCTCGGTCCGCATGCCGCCGGCAAGCGACGACAGCATAAACCGGCATTCGTGGGTAAAGCTGTTGACCTCCCAGCAGCCGCTGGCCGCCTCGTAAGCGTAGTCGTACGCGGAAGTCCGGAACGTCAGCCGGATGCCGCAGCCTTCGGCGCGGAATCTGGCGGTTCGGGAGTCGGGGAGGCAGATTTCCGCCGCCGCTTGTCCGGGTACGGCACCCGTTGCGGCATACAGCCGAATCCGCTCCGGGGACGCTTCTGCCTCGAAAGGGAGCGCCGCGCCGTCGGCATCGATCAGCTCGATGCGGAACGCTTCGCCGAATTTGTCGTCGCCTCCGCGCACCGTCCGCAAATACAAGCCTTGCTCTCTATTGTCGGCCTTCGGCAGCAGGGAAATCGCCAGGAACGATTCCCTTCTGCTGAAGGGCACGATATTCAAATCGAAGTTCATAACATCGGCTCCTTTGCCATGAGGGATGCGCTTTCATTGTACCGAACGGAGCCATGCGAAAGAACCGACGGTTGTTCTCGCCGGTTCGCTTTAATGTTATGGATCTCCGCTTTTCGCTTCACGGGGTGTCTTTTTGTGCGCGAAGTTTCGCTCATTTGTTCGCCGCGTTTACTTCTCCAGAAGCTTCCCCAGCGGCTGATAAATCCTGTCCACCAACTGCGTAGGACCCGGCATTTCCGGATAGAAAACAAGCAGGGAAGCGATCAGCCATCCGATGAACGTGATAGCCGCGAATGCCGCCTTCTCCTTTTTCTGATCGGGCTTCAGCTTCGGCCATTCCAACGCCGCCATAAGCGCAACGATAGCCGTAATTCCCGCCACGGCCGCCCATTTCACTTTTTCCTCACCTCGTCTTCCGGCCTGACCGCTCCCTCGGAGGACATTCCCGGCCGGATGATTCTCACTTTCGCCTCAACCTCGACTTCGATTTCCGGAAAGATTTCGTCCCAGCGCCCCTTCTCCTTGTTCCATTGCTTCGGGTATTTGCGACGGAAGGCGTCGGCAAATCCGAAAACGTCCGTATGGAGCTTTTTTTGCCCCCGCAACAGCGCTATTCGGACGTAATGCTCGATTTCTTCTTCTGCCTCTTTTTCTATTTCCTTGACATGCTCCGGATTGAGCATGCTGAGACGGGTCGTATTCTGCACGATTTCGTTGGTCGTTTCGATTTTGACGGTTAATTTCCACCCGTCTTCCCCGATTTTCGGTATGAACCCGGTTTTGCTCCGCAGCATTCTCGCAGAGACGAACCCCTCCGCCTCCTCCGGTCTTACGGTAACGGTGGCCAGCTTGACCTCGTCCCTCACCCAGAGCAAGCCTTTGGTCGTTTGGGCGTCCATCTTACCGACCATTTTATCTTCCTTGAACAAGGCGGTTCCCGTAATATAAGGAATCGTTTGCTTCTCCTTCTTTTTCGACTTCGGCGGCAATATTTCAACCCAAGGCACCGCGGCCGCTCCCGAATCGCCGGAGAGCATCTGCGCCAAATCCTTCACCGTCGTTTTAATGCCGATTTGGGTGATCGCCATTTCCCGAAGCACTTCCGCGGAGCTCCGCTCCAAAGGGGGGATCAGCTCCAACGCGGCTTTGGCCTGTCCCCGGCAGACGAACAGGTCCGCTCGTTCGCGAGTTTCCGGATTTCTCATCAGAAAATCGGCATGCTCGCGGATTCCGTCTCTGGCCAGTTTCTCGCCGATGATGAACACTTCTCCGTGTCCCCAGAAGATTTTGCGGGGGATTTTCGCTTGCAGCTTCGCCATCGCGTCGGCAATGGTCACCCCTTCCTGGGATCGGACCAACGTTTGCTCCCCTCCTCCTCCGCCTCCATTTCCCATTCCTCCTCCGACGCCGCCTCCTCCCCCGGACGCCTTGGGAATAAAGATTTGTACAGAAAGCTCGATGGAGCTTTCGCTCTTCTTGTCGATCCCCGCCGCCATAATGAGAGCCAGATCGTTCACTTCCGTTCTGTCCCAGCAGCCGGAGAGCAGAAAAAGGGGGAGGCATAGTAATGCGATTCGATAAGTTGTTCTCGGATAGGAGACCTTCATCCTTTGTCGCCCCTCTTTTTGCCGAATCGGAAACGGACATAAGCGATGACGAGCAGCAGCACCGGAATGACGCCTTTAATCGAGACGATGTAAAAAAAGGCGGAAGTGCTGAAAAAAGCGGACATCTCCTGCAGGTTGGGCGCCACCCAAATACTGAGCGGCAGCAAGAGAAAGCCGAGCGGGAAGACGATCGGCCTGGCGTCGGACAGATTCAGCCATTGCGAGGCAATCAGAACGAGCACATAATAAAACACCGCGATCTTCACAAATGCGCCCAGCACCCAAACGGCCATCAGGAGAGCTTCCACATGCTGAACAAAATCGGCGAGGCTTACATAGCGCGTCGCAGTCAAGACCGGATAATTAAAGCTGTCGATCATCGTTCCGAATAAGAAAAGAGCGACGAAGCTTATCGCTATCATCGTCAACATCACGGCGAATACCGAATAGATGCCCCATTTCAAGCCTTGCTCCCGATCGGTCAGGAAAGGCAGAAGAAAAGCGATATCGATAAATTCGACGAACCAGCCTTGCGCCGGAACGGAACCCATGAGGGAAGCTCCAAGCCCCTTCTCCAGGACCGGAAACATATGGCTTGGATCCAGCTCCGGAAGGAGCAGCGCGTTGATCAAAACCAGAAATAAGAGCATGACCGGGACGAACAATTGGGCGCATCTAGCCAGCACCTCCACTCCTCCCCGTACAGCGAAGGCGCAGACCATCACCATGCTCCCGATCACCACGATTATCGGAGTTTCGGGGAGAAAGGAATCGATCAGAAATTCCCCGTATTGCCGAAGGACGAAACCGTTGTCGTGCGCGTACATGAAAAAAAACAGGAATCCGACGATTTTGGCCGGTACGCGTCCGATGATAAGGCAACTGTATTCGATCAGGCTCATCTTCGGAAACATCTTGTTCAACCGATACGCGGTAACTACCATCAGAATTCCAAGCAGCGAAGCCCAGATCGGAGACAGCCACAAATCCTGCCCGGCATGGGACGCCATGATCGTCGGCACGGAAATAATCGCGGTCGCGATGATCGTAGGATACATCAAGAAGGCCATTTGAAATGCGGAAATTTTCCCTCGTTCGATCATCCATGCTCGTCTCCCTTGGCCGGACCCGGCTTTTGCCCGGGAGCTTGGCGGTACAGGTTGCTATCGCCGGTTAAGCGCGGACGGGTATTCAGCGCCCAGAGCGGCGCGCGAAACAAGACATCCTTCATGTCTCTGCCCTTCATCGGGGCCAACGGGCTCAGGTAAGGGACGCCGAACGACCGTATCGTGCTAAGATGAACGACGATCAGAATAACTCCGAGCATGAGACCGAGCAGGCCCAGCATTCCGGCAAGCAGAATCATCGGGAAACGCAGGATTCTTAAAGCGATTCCTGCCGTATAGCGAGGGATCATGAAGGAAGCGATTCCCGTAATCGCCACGACCATGACCATAGGGGACGATACGAGACCGGCCGCGGTGGCCGCCTGTCCGATGACGAGAGCGCCGACGATGCTGACGGCGGCGCCCACCTGCTTGGGAAGCCTGACCCCCGCTTCGCGCAGCGCCTCGAAGGTGACTTCCATCAGGAAAGCCTCCACGAGCGCGGGAAACGGAATCTCTTCCCGGGATTGGGCCACGCTGAGCAGCAGAGCGGTCGGAATCATTTCTTGATGGAACGTAAGAATCGCAACATAAATCGAAGGCGCCGTTAAGGCGAAAAGAAAAAACAAGTAGCGCAGCCAGCGGACGAACGTTCCGATCATAAACCTCTCATAATAATCCTCTGGCGACTGCAGCAAAGAAAAGAGCGTTGCCGGCGCAATCAGCGAAAAGGGGGTTCCGTCCATCAGGATGACGACGCGGCCTTCCAGCAGCGCCCCGGTCGCCGCATCGGGCCTCTCCGTCGTCAGAAGCTGGGGGAACGGGGAGAACGGATAGTCCTGGATCATTTCTTCGATATAACCGCTCTCGAGCACCCCGTCTATGTCGATGCGCTGAATTCGCTTCGTCACTTCTTCAACCAGGGCAGGCTGGGCGATTCCCTCGACGTATGCGATCGCGACCGAGGTCCGGGTATAACGTCCGACCTGGATCGATTTGATTTTCAACGCCGGGCTTTTGAGCTTGCGGCGGATCAGGGAAGTATTCACGCTGAGCGTTTCCGTAAATCCTTCGCGCGGTCCCCGAATGACGCTTTCGGCTACCGGTTCTTCCACCCCGCGTTTATCCCATTTGGCCAGTCCGAATGCGAAGGCCCGAACCTGCCCGTCGACGATCAGAACGGGATTTCCTTTCGCCACCTGCTCGATCAGCTCGGCAAACGTCGTTAGTCCCTTTCTTTCGGAAACGGTGACCTTCGTTTGCACCATTGCGTCCGTATCTCCCGGCTTGGAAGAAGCTTGCATGAGCGGAGCGAGAACGTGCTGATCGATCAGATCGATATTGGACAACCCGTCTATATAAACTAGCAAGGCTTTCGTTTCTCCCGCGATCAGGAAGTCGCGAATGACGACGTCCATGCAATCCGCGTATATCGATTCCAGAATCGAGCGGTTTTCGTTCAAGTCCGCGGAGAGAGGATGCTGCGGGTTCTCCGGCTGGAGATCCCGCGCGGACGGATGGTCGCTTCCGGACTTCTTCCGTTTCCTGGCTGCTTTATACACGAATCGCATCGTATGTCCCCTTCTCTCATTTCAATCCCCATTTTCGCCGAAATCGGGAAGTTCTATAACTTGCGGAATTCCGCGCCCCCAGACTTTCGACCCTGATTTTCCCAGCCGTTTATGGGAATGCTTGTAGAATGACTTTGGAGACTGGGGGCGGGAACCTTGCTCGAGAAAGGCCAAATATCCGGTTGGCAAATGGTTCTGATGATGCATCCGACGATTATGGCTTCCGGACTGATTCTGATGCCCTCGATTACAGCCCTGTACGCCAAGCAAGATGCTTGGATAGCTCCGATTATCGCCTCCGCGATCGGCTACTTGAACGTGCTGCTCGTCTACCAGTTGAACAAGCGGTATCCCGGAATGACGATCGTGGAATACAGCCAGCGCATTGTCGGCCGGATTCCCGGGAAAATAGTCGGCTTGATTCTGATCTTCTTCTACGTTCACGCCAACGGAACGATCATTCGGGAGTACGGGGAGTTTATTCATTCTTCGTTTCTCTTCCATACCCCGATGGCGGCGATCATAGGAAGCATGTTGGTCGTCTGCGCCTTTGCAGTCCGGGGCGGGCTGGAGGTCATCGCCCGATGCGCCCAACTCGTTGAAATGTTCCTATTCATCTCCCTGGTCGCTACGTTCTCGCTTCTTATTCCGGATTTCAGCCTTTCCAACCTGCTGCCGGTGATGGAGCATGGCCCGGCGCCTTCCTTAAAGGGAGCGGTCGTATCGAGCAGCTTTTACAGCTATTTTCTTCTTCTGGCTTTCGTTCTGCCGCATCTATCCGAGGGCAACAAGGGGATGAAATGGGGGCTGTACGCGGTCCACCTGGCCGTCCCGACCTTTGTTATGCTAGACCTCGTTCCTTTGCTTCTGTACGGAGGGATAACGGGCAGTTTAACGTACCCGTTGATCAGCGCCATTCGCTATATCAGCATCGGTGAAATGTTCGATCATCTTGAAGCGGTCGTCATGGCGATCTACGTGGGAGGCGTATTCATTAAAATATCGGTATTCTTCTATGCCGTCGTTCTGGGTGCCGCGCAGTGGCTGGGAATGTCGGATTACCGTCCGATCGTCTTCCCTCTGGCTTTGCTGCTCTTCTCGGTCAGCCTATGGTCGGTCGGCAGCCTTCAGGAGCTCTCCCGTTACTTCGCGACGACCCGCCCCTTCTACGCGCTCACCGTACAAACCCTGATTCCGGTCCTGCTGCTGGCAGTTGCCCTGCTTCGCCGGCAATCCCGCACTTCCGCCGTTCGGGCGCCCCCGTGAACGGCAAACAGCCGAACCTCCCCGCGGCTGCGGAACGGTTCGGCTGGCATCGCTTCGGTTGGCTGCGCTTCCTACAGTTTTTCGGCCGCGAACGAGTTGGTAAGGGAACCCAGCTTCTCGATCTCGATCGTAACGACGTCGCCGGGCTTCAGGTATACCCGCTTCTCCTTCGGATAGCCGAGAACGACGCCTTCGGGAGTGCCCGTCAGGATGACGTCGCCCGGTTCCAGCGTGAGATGCTGGGAAATGTAGCTGACGATCTCGTCGCAACGGAAGATCATGTCCGACGTGTTGGAGTTTTGACGCTGCTCCCCGTTCACGAAGGCTTTAACGGACAGGTCATTCGGATCGCCTACCTCGTCCGCCGTGACGAGATAAGGGCCGATCGGACTGAAGCCGTCGCCGATTTTGCCGAGCATCCACTGCGGCGTGCGCAGCTGCAGATCGCGGGCGGACAAGTCGTTCACGCAGCAATAGCCGAATACGTGATCGAGCGCCTGCTCGCGGGAGACGTATTTCGTCTTCTTGCCGATGACGATAACGAGCTCGGCTTCGTAATCGAGCATGACGGTCGTCCGCGGAATGGCGATGTCTTGACCGTGAGCGGCGAGCGTATTATGGAACTTGTTGAACAGAATCGGGTACTCGGGAATCGCCGCCTTTGTCTCCTCCGCATGCTTGCGGTAATTGAGCCCGACGCAGATGATTTTCTTCGGTTCCGTGACGCAAGGTCCGAATTCGAGCCCGTCCTCCTGCAGCCATGCGGAGCTATCCGCAGCCGCGGCCAGCTCGGCAAGCGTCGCTATCGCGGAAGCTCCCTGCGCGATCGCCTCCATGACGGAAGCCGGAGCCTCTCGCCGCGCCGCGGCGGCGGCCGTCGATACGTCCAGTACGCCGCGCTCGGTCTTCACGCCGAGAGTCGGCGCCCCTTGCCGGATAAAGGTGAGCAGTTTCATGCTACTGATTCCTCCTGATTATCGTATGAATAAGTTATCGATATCACTAGGCATACTTGCCGAACACAACTCCGCCGTCGATGTACAGCGGCGAACCCATCATGAACTTCGACTCGTCCGAGGCCAGGAACAACGCGGCCTGGGCCACGTCGGAGGGGCGACCGAGATCGCCGCTGAGCTGGCGGGTTTTCAGCGAGGCGTACGCCGCCTCCGGATCGTCGTAAGACTCCGCCAAATACTTCTCCACGAACGGAGTCAGAATCGTCCCCGGGAGCAGCGCATTAACGCGGATGTTATACGGCGCGTAATCGACTTGCATCGATTTCGTCAGCGCCAGCACCGCCCCCTTCGTCGCCGAATACGACGCGCGCTTGGCCAGTCCGATCTCCGCGATGCAGGACGACATGTTGATGATCGATCCGCTTCGCTGCTCCATCATGACCGGAAGAACATACTTGGAGGGCATGAAAACACCGCGAATGTTGACTCTCATCACGCGATCCCATGCTTCCGGCTCGATCTCGTGCAGCATTCCGACTCCGCTGATTCCGGCATTGTTGAACAGCACGTCGATCCGGCCGTACTTCGACTTTACGGCAGCTACCAATGCCTCCACCTGCTCCGGATCGGTCACGTCCGCAGGCACGCAGATCGCTTCTCCGCCGGCTTCAGCGATCATTCGGACGGTTTCTTCCCCTTTCGGCCCGGTCAGATCGTTAACGACGACCGTCGCGCCTTCCCGCGCGAACAGAACCGCGGCGCTTTGCCCGATCCCCGAGCCCGCTCCGGTAATGAGAGCGATTTTGTTCGCCAATCTTGCCATCTGCTACGTCACTCCTTCTCTTCAATCGACCGGATGCAGCGCCGTGCTTAAGCGTTCTGCCAGACTTACGATCTCTTCCTTAGCCCGTTCCGCGGACTCCTCCCACTTATGCAACGGAATCGACGCGCTAACTGCGGCTACCGCCGCCCCTCCCGAGTCCAGGATCGGCGCCGCAACGCAGCAGAAGCCCATCACCGACTCTTGTTCCTCCGTCGCGAAGCCCGACGATCGAATCGCCTCCAACTGCGCTATCAACACAGCTCTGGACTTCACGGTATTCGGAGTCAGCTCCTCCAGCCGCTCTCCGAGCACGTCCTCCAGTCCTTCGCGAGGCTGCCACGCCAGCAGCGCTTTCCCCAATGCCGTCGCGTGGGCCGGAAACCGCATCCCAGGCTCGGATACAAGCTTGACGCGGGAAGGCGCTTCGACCTTCGCCAGATAGAGCACCTGGTCCCCTTCCAGCTTCGCGAGCTGAAGCGTCTCTCCGAGCATGTCCCGGGATTTTCCGGCCTCTTCGCGAAATCTGGCTTCCAGATCAAACTGGCCGACGAAAGCATGACCCAGTACGCCGAGCACATGCCCCAGGGAATAGGCGTCGTTCGAATCTTTGCTTACCCAGCCGAGTTCCTCCAGCGTATGAAGAAGGACGAACATCGAGCTTTTGTTCAGATCGAGCCGCTTCGACAGGTCGATTAACCGGAACTTCCCCGGCTCCTGGCGGATAAGCTCCAGAATGTTGTGGGCTCTCTCCAAAGCGGGGGCCCAATATTTCCGTTCGCTAATGCTATCCCCTCGCCTTTTTAGTTTATTTAGTTAAACTATAGTTTATTAAGATATACTCCCATTGTAGACAGAGGCGGATCGCCAGTCAAGGCGTACCTGACTTTCACCGCAATATAAAGGGGCGATCCGCAGGCATAGACCGCAGTCCCGCTTACGAATCAGCCCCTTCATGCTTTCAAGCTTCTTCCTTCCGAAAAACCGCCGACAGATCGACGGTCAGGCAAGGCACGGTAGCGGCCACAAGCACATCCTCCTCCGACCAGGTCGCGAGCAGGCGATATTCCCCATCTACGATCGCGAACTGCTCCACGAGCCGATAGACGGGATCGACCAACCAATACTCCCCGACTCCGAACTTCTCATAGGTCGACTTCTTGAGCGTCTTATCCCTCCGCGCCGTACTTCCCGACAAAATCTCCACGACCAGATCGGGGGCCCCGTACACGTAGCCGTCCCTGATGATGCCTCTGTTTTCTCCGCGAATGTACAAAATATCCGGCTGCAAAATATTTTGCTCGTCGAAATGAACGTCCATCGGGGCAAGCAAAATGACGCCGTCCTCCGAGCAGGCGGAATGGAACGCCACGTGCAATCTTCCAAGCGCATCCTGATGCGAGAACTTCGGAGAGGTCAGGAAATCGTATCTCACGCCCCCGATAATCTCGTATCTCTCGTCGATAAAATAAGTGCCGTGCGTCTCTTTGACTTTACCCGGCTTCTCCTTCTTGCCCTCGCTCATCGCCATCTTCCTCCTCGTACGAAAACACCCCGCAAAGCAACACGATTCGTGTCTCTCTTTGCGGGGTGCTTCCCCTTCGTTTTCCCTTATTATGGTCGAAAAAGAGCAGGCTTGTCAATTCGTTGCCAGATCGGCTTACGGAACTTCCAGGACAAAAGGAACGACGAAATCTTCGCCGCCGCGCTTGAACTGTCCCCACAGCTTATACGTGCCGCTTTCGGGAAAATCGATAGAGAACAACGCTTGCGGCCCGGAGGAGAGAGCATTGACCGGATGAACGTGAATGTACCTCTCGACCAGGGGGTCGGTGGCAACGACATGCCCGACCGCGCCGAGATAAGGCTCGAGATCGCGAACCGGCTTCCCCTTCTTCCGGTCGCGGAACGTATACGCGATCGTGGAGGGCATGCCCGCCATTAGATGTCCGAGATGCAGCTCGACCTCCATCCCTCGCACAACGGTCTTCAGGCGCTTGCTCGCTTGAACCGCCGCCTCGCCTTCCGGCTCCGCTCCTTGTACGGATACCCGCCCGGCGCGCGTCAGTTGGATCATGCCGATCGGCATGAAGTCCGCGAACAGCCGGTACTCTCCCCCGGTCGGAAAAGCCATGCCGATGCGAAACTTCCCCTGCCCCTCGTAATCCGGATGAACGTGCACAAACTGCGACAAGTCCCGGCTGATCGCGATCAGATGCAGCTTTTTCTCGTGATTGATCTCGTAATCGGCGACAGGCAGACCGTCTCCCCCGGTAATCGTCAACGTCAGCCGCGCTTGTACGCCTGCCCTCGGAACGCCGTCCCATTCCCATTCGATCCGAACCTGCCGTTCGGCATCGCTTTCCTGCTGCGCGCCGTCATGGGTATGCATCTGCGACAGCATCATCGGATCGAGCAAAGGGTCCCGCATATCTTTCGGAACTTCCGGCAGCGCCATCATCATCTCCGCCATGCTCGCGCCTGGACCGGCCGACGATGAGGGACTCCGCGCGAACGCTTCATCGCCTCCTCCGTCCGAGATGCTTTTCCCCAGCAAAGCCAGCGCCACCGCCAACAATCCCGCGAACACTGCCGTTTTCCACGTTTTCGCCATTGCGCGTTCACCTCTCTCGCCCCATTGTAGCGAACGCAGGTAAGATTTCAGGCCTGTTTTCGTCCGGTTACGGTAAAGAGTCGGTTAATCGAGCATTCATAATGTCATATTTTATTACATATCTATTGCAGAAATCTTACGTCACCCTTTATATTATATAGAAATACGTTCGTCAACCCCATCCGCGGAGGTGCGCTTATGCCGGGAGAACTCATACTGACAGTGGACGACGAAGTGAAGATCGGCGAGCTGGTTGGCCTGTATTTGCTGAAAGACGGATTTCGCCACCGCACCGCGCTAAGCGGCCGGCAAGCGCTCGAGATCGCGAAGAAGGAGCAGCCGTCGCTTATCGTGCTCGACGTCTTCCTTCCGGATATGGAAGGCTACGAGCTGTGCGTGAAGCTCCGTCAGATGACCGACGTGCCGATTATGTTTCTGACCTGCAAGGATTCGGAGACCGACAAGGTCGTCGGCCTGTCCGTCGGAGCGGACGATTACGTGAGCAAGCCGTTCAGTCCCGTCGAGCTGATCGCCCGAATCAAAGCCCAGCTGCGCCGGGACCGCATCGTTCACGACCGCCGGACCGACGAGCCCGCCGTCCTCGCCACCGAACGCCTCCGGCTTCACGTGAATGCGCACGAAGCCTATCTGAACGACGCCAAGCTCGAGCTGACGTCCAAGGAGTTCCAGCTTCTCTCCTACTTGATGCAGAACGCCAAACGGGCGCTGCCGGCCGACAGACTGCTGAACCAGGTCTGGGGCTACGACAGCCACCTCGATACGAAGACGCTCAAAGTCCACATCGGACAGCTCCGCAAAAAGATCGAGCGCGACCCCGCCAACCCGAGCGCGATCGTCACGATTAGAGGTTTGGGGTACAAATTCGATGAGCCGCTTCTCTAGCCTGCGAAGGGTTGCCCCTCCCCGAACCTTCTCCTCGCAGCTGCTCGCCAGCATGCTGATCGGTTCTCTCGTCCCTCTTCTTCTGATCTCTCTGTTGGCCGGCCAGACGATCCGCTCCCAACTGCGCAACATGAACGAATTAAGCGCAAACTGGTCCGAGCGCAACTATATTATCGCTTACGAGGCGAACATCCAGGAGCAGGCAAACGCGATCGGCGCCGAGCTGCGGCAAGTCGAGACCGCCGTGCTCGTCGCCAAGTCGATGGCCGAATCCCTCTTCTCCGACCGCGGCCGGGAACCATCCATCTCCCCGCTTGTTCTCGTCTATGACGAGCGCACCCGAAGCTTCCGCGAGCCACGGCCGGACGGTCTCGGCACCGTCTCGATTTCGTTCGAGGCCGGGGCGGGGAAGCCGACGTTCGAGCAAACCCGGGACTTGGCCATGGTCAAGCCTTTGTATCCGATCTTCAAGTCGATTCAGTCCAACAATCCGACCATCGTGAACATGTACTATATTCATCCCCAGTCGGGCAGCTTCTTCTATCCCGAATACGACGGTCCGGCGGAGAAGGACATGGGGTCGATCCAAGATCTTACGACTTATTCCTTCTACTTCCAAGCGCTGAGCGTACCGCCGGGGCAAGAGCGGATCGTCTGGACAAAGCCGTACCTCGACATTACGCCCCGCGGGTGGATGTTCACCGCCACGACGCCCGTATACGATTCTTCCGGCAAGCTAAAGGGAGTCGTCGCCGCGGACGTCCAAATTCAGCGCTTCGTCAAAAATGTGCTGGACGCAAGGTTCGCCGATGAAGAAGGCTTCGCGCTGCTGCTGGACCAGGAGTACGATCTCATCGCCGTCCAGGACCGGGGCGCGGACGAGATCGCCATGCTGGACATGGCTTCGCTGTTCGGTCCGGGCCACGACAACGGGTTTCGCAACTTGCCGCTCCTCGGGGAACAGCATGAAGTGTTCAGCCGGAGAATCCCGTCGACGGGATGGATTCTCGGGTATATCGTTCCAGAACGGAAATTGCTGGAGCCGGTAAACGCGGCCTCCGAGGAGCTGCAGCGCAATTCGGGCGAGAAGCTGTTCGGTCAATTGGCGCTGCTCTCGGGCTTGGCCGTCGGACTCAGCCTGCTGCTCGCCTACTACATGCAATCCAGATTGGCCCGGCCCGTCTCCCTGCTGTCGGATGCTTTCGCCCGCATGGAGGACGGAACCTTCGAAGGCAAGCTCCACGATACGCAGACGATGGAATTCAATCATCTGCTCAACGCCTTCAACCGCATGTCGGCCAAAATCAAGGCGCTGCTGGAGGAGCAATCGGCGCTGAATCAGGAGCTGGAGCACAAGGTCGACAAGCGCACGGAAGAGCTGCGCGTCATGAACCAGGAGCTGGAGCTGCGGATCGATCAGCTTATTCGCATGGAGAGCTGGCGCAAGCGGCTGTTCATGAACATCTCCCACGACCTGAAGACGCCGATTACGCTCATAAGCGGCTACGTAGAAGCGATCAACGACGGCACGATTCCGCCCGAATCGGTCGGAAGCTTCCTCCGCCGTATCGACGAGGAGACGCGGACGATTACCCGGTTCGTCCGCAACCTGACCGAGCTCAGCATGCTGGAGACGCGGCAGCAGCAAGCCTCCTTCGAATCGGTGGCGATTCGGGACTTGTACGCGGCAACCGCGGACAAGTGGGCCGCCTTCGCTTCCGTGGAAAAGCGCGAATTTCGCATCTCGCCTCTGCAACCGGAAGAACGGGCCGTCGCCAACGTCGACCGCCATCTGATGGCCAGGCTGTTCGACAATCTGATCGAGAACGCGATGAAATACTCGGCGGCCGGCTCTCCCGTCGCCTTCGAATGTCGAATAGACCGAGATTTCGCGTCGCTGTCCGTCATCGATTCCGGCGCCGGCATTCCCGAAGCCGAGCTGCCCCATGTGTTCGATTCCTTCTATCGCGTGGACAAGTCGCGCAACAGCCATGTGCCCGGCAGCGGACTCGGACTCGCTATCGCCAAAGAGATCGCCGCCATGCACGACAGCCGCTTGACCGTCTCCCTGAACGAAGGCGCTCCGGGCTGCACGTTTACTTTGATCATGCCCATCGTCCGAAACAACCGGGATTAACTCCGCACCGGAATGTCCGTGATTCCTCCTCCGGATCTCCGTCCCGGAATGTCCGGGATCGGCCCTCCCGTCCTCCGCACGCCAAAGCGCGGCGATCCGTCCAACCGCCGGATCGCCGCGCTTTCTGCTTTCTCTTTTATTTCACGTCTTCCACTTTGGCCAGGTCGAGCGTAGGAGTTTCGTTGAAGAAGTTAAACGGCTTGATCATCGCCGTCACCCATTCGGTCGGCATGATCGGGAACTCCTCGGCGCGCATGACGTGCGTCGTTCCCGTCGTCAGCCAGACGACCGTGTCGGTGTTCTCGATCTTCCGGTTTTGCGCCGTCCACATTCCGAGCCCGGTGTCCTTGTTGTGCGCCGGGTATTTGCCCTCCGAATATAGTTCGTCTTTCTTGTACGGAGTCACGAATACGTGATTAGAAATAAATTCGGCGCGTTTGAGCACGTAATCGGTCTTCGTAAACATCGGCTCCTCGGCGAACGGATGGGTGCCCCCCGCGTAGGGAATGACCTGGTAGCCGGTCGAGTAGCCCTGCTTGTTCTTGGCTCCGCTCGTGTTCGTGACGAGAACGATTTTATCCGGATCGAACTTCTGGATCGCCTGCTGCTCCGTCTTGTACGTCTTGTTCACCGTGATCATCTCGCTCCGGGCGAATTCGGGATCCGCTACCGAGACGGCCTTAGGCAGGATTTCGCCGACCGAGTTGGCCAATCCGTCCACGTCGAGATCGAGCCGCAAGCTGAAAATATGCTGGTGCGTCGGGGCCACGATGTTCGCATCAACGAGCGTTCCGTTGCGCGTATCCGCCTTCGCAGTCGGATCCTGCATCGTCTTGCTGTCGACGGCCTTCGCCTGGGCGAGTCCCGTCGCTCCGATCATGATCTTGATCGTTCCGTTTTGCTGGAAAACCCAGTCGAGAATATAGTCGTAGTTGCCGATCGTGGCGACGTTCCGCAGCACCAGCTCGCGGCGCTCGCGCGCATGCCCGTTGTGAGACCATTCCGCGTCGGCGTAACGCTCGAACAGCGCGAACGCCTTGTCGATCACCTTCGCCTTGCCCTCCGTGTCGTTGATCGCGGCACTGAAATACGTCGCGTTCTGAGGGGCGTCGGCGCCTTCGTTGAGCGGACGCGACGACAGGCCGATGCCGTACTCTCCAGCATCCATGAAGATTTTGTACAGCCACGCCGGAGAAGGGTCGCCGTAAGGAACCATCATTCCGCCAATGAAGCCCTCGTACATGATTTTGCGTTTCGTGCCGTTGTCGTCGAAGGAAACCGTCGAGACGATCGGTCCGACCCGGGGATCGAGACGGAAGTGGAACTTGTAGTTTTGCCATTCGACCATCGTGCCCTTGACGTTAAAGCTCGCTCCCTTGGGTTGGGAAATGATCAGCGGCTTGAGTTGATCGGTCCGCTTGCTCTTCACGACCTTGGAGTAGTCGTTCGGGTCCTCGGACACCGGCGGATTGCCGTAATCGTAGATTTTGAGCACCTTTTTCTTGTCGAGATCCACGAGGAACGCCAGACCGTCGATCGGATGGGCGTTCCAGTTGGCGTCGAGACCGAACGCCCTGGCCGGCACCGACATCGCCAGGCGCGATCCCGGCGGCGTCAGCTCCGGTCCGTAATCGCCAAGCGGACCGTCGGCGAACGTCAGCTTATCCAGATCGGTGAAGCCGTGTTTGGCGAGCACCTCGACCGCGGCCTTGTCGTTCTTGACGATCTCGGTCGTCTGACCCCATTCGGTGTAGATTGGCCAGCCCGTCTTCACAGCCTGCCATGAGATGACTTTGCCGTTATCGAGATCGACCACGCCCTCGAAGGGCTTGCCGCCCTTGATCGCGTTGAAGGTCGCGTGTCTCGGCAGACCCGGAGAACCCGGACGATCGTCCCACTCCCACACCTTCAGCTTGTCGGGCTCCTCCAGCTTGATTTCCGCGAAGTACAGATCCTCGCTCCCGTACGAAGACGCCTTGACGATAGAAGCGGCTTTCTCGATCTCCTCCGGCGTCAGCGGATTTAACGGATGATAGACGATTTTCTGAATGGCCGCCGAAGATAATCCCGTATCGAACAATCCCGGAATGAAACCCGTACAAGACAACGCGACCGCCAGCACCGTAAACGATGCGACCCACTTTTTACGTTTCATGGTTCCCCTCCATACCCCTGTTTTGTACAATCCCCAACCTCAACCGCGCGGTTATGTTAGGAATTCTAACACTCGAAGGTAATCGGAACAGGCGCGGAAGGTAAAGAGCGGTTTACGGTTTGGTAAATTCACGAAACGCGAGCAGCCGCATTCTGCACGTCCCGCTCCCAAGCGTCCACGCAGACCGGGTGCGAGCTGCGACATTCTGACGAAAACGCGGTGCTGGAGAACGTTCCGAACATTCTGCCAGTCCAGCTTATTCATGCGCATTCGTTCCAGCCGATCCGGGGTCCAAACTCTCTTGTTCATGTTTTAACATGTGCCGAAAGCGGGCAGGATGAGAAGAAAAGAGAAAGGCGGCCGCTTATGCCCCAAGCCCGAATTAATGGATTCAACATGCATTACACGGACCACGGAACAGGAACCGCGATCGTGTTCATTCATCCTCCTGTGCTGACGAGCTTGAGCTTTCAACATCAAATCGAAGCCTTGTCGGCCCGTTTTCGCACGATCGCATTCGACATACGCGGACACGGCCGAAGCGAAGCTTCGAAGGAAGCCGTCACCTATTCCTTGATCGCCGAAGATATTAAAGGGTTGATGGACGAGTTGAAGGTGGAGCAAGCTTATTTGTGCGGCTATTCGACCGGGGGTTCCATCGTTCTCGAGTTTCTGCTCGCCTACCCCGAACGGGCGGCGGGCGGCATCGTCATAGGAGGAATGTCGGAAGTGCGCGACCGGAAGCTGAAAAACGCCATATCGCTCGGCCGCCTCTTCGCCAAATTCGGCGCCGTCGGCACGATCGCTCTTGCCGTCTCCTGCGGGCAATCCCGAAAATTATCCGTAATCCGTTCGCTATACGGCGACGCTAAAAAAGGAAACGCCAAAAACGTTCAACAATACTATCGCTGCAGCCTGCATTATAACTGCACGGAGAGATTGACGACGATTCCCCATCCGGTCTTGCTCGTCTACGGCGAGAAGGACAAACGCTTTCGCCCGTACGCGGAGCTGCTTCATCGACGATTGCCCGATAGTCGGCTGATCTTCGTCAAGAACGTCACCCACCAAATCCCGACGAAGGCGCCGGAACGCCTGAACGAGTCGATTCAGCGGTTTATCGAAAGGCGCGACCCGACCTGATCGGCGGTTGCGCCTTTTCCCCGACGGCCTGCGCCTCAGCTAAGCGATTTCTTCCGAATAGCTTGTAAAGCAAACGAATAGATGGCAAAGATCAACGCGACGAAGACAATCCCCCCGCTCATCCAGCCCAAATCCAACAAGGATGCGCGCTCGATCGCCATTCCGCCCAAACCGGCTCCCAGGGTCATCCCGAAATTCATCAATGCCGTCTGAAAACTCAGAACCATCTCCGAGGATTGGGGCTTCAAGGAAATCAAATAAAACTGATTGGCAGGGGTCGTCGTCCATGCCGCTGCCCCCCATATCATCAGGAGGACAAAAACTCCGACCGTAGATCCCGCCGTTGCCGTGAATGCGACTAAAGCAGCGCCATGCACGATCAAACTGATGGAGATCGTTCGGACTGGCCCCCATTTATCCACGGCATATCCTCCAAAACGCGACCCGATAAACGCGAACAGCCCCAGGACAAACAAAGCCGTGCTGATCATTTCGATGGAAAACCCGGCCAGACGAGTCAGAAACGGGCCGATGTACGCGAACACCATCGTATATCCGAGAATCCAGAATACGGTAACCATCAAACCGGCGATCAAAGGTTTGTCCCGGAGCAGCCGCAATTGCTCCCGCAAGGGCGGAGCTTCGGCTCCCTCCAGCTTCGGTATGAATCGATAGAGCAACAAGAGATTCATCAACGTGACAACGGCAATCGCCAAGTAGACGTATCGCCAATCCATATAGGCGGCCATCAGCGTTCCAAACGGTACCCCCAGGACCAGCGATACGGAAAAACCCGTAATCACGACAGCGATCGCGTTGCCCCTTTTTTCAGGCAGGGCAAGACGGGCCGCGTAGTTAGAAGCGATTACGATATAGAGTCCGCCGCTCGCAGCCATCATGATGCGGGAAAGCATCAATACACTATAATGAAAGCTGAAGAACGCGATTAGATTTCCCGCGATAAAAGCAATCATGGCATACAGCAGCATTTTTTTGCGTTCAAGCTTTGCGGTCAACATGACGAGCAGCAGCGCTCCAACCGCATATGACAAGGAGTAGAACGTGACCAATTGACCGGCCGTGGCAATCGACACGTTCAGATCTCCCGCAATGATCTCCAAGATGCCGGAAACGACAAATTCGGCCGTACCGGTTACAAATGCCCCCAATGCCAGTAAATAAATAGCTGATCGGTTCATGCTCATTCCCTCTCTTTTTCTGTCTTGCCTCCATTCTATACAGCATGTTATCATCAGTAAAATTCATATTTTTAATATTGGAGTTGAGTAAATACTCATGACGATAGCCCGTTTTGAAGCATTCGCCACAGTTGTCGAGCTGGGGAGCTTCACGAAAGCTGCCGAGCATTTGAACATGACGCAATCTGCGGTCAGCCATGCGATTGCAAGCCTGGAGTCCGAGTGGGGAACAACGCTTTTCATTCGCGATCGAAAAAAGGGGATCTTCCTTACTGAGGTAGGACAGAAAACGATTGTACATATGCGTGAGATTTTGAACCGGATGGAAACGATCAGGCAGGAGGTAACTTTGGCTTCCAAGCTGGAAGTCGGCACCATACACATCGGGACCTTTGCCAGCGCTTCCGCATGTCTTCTGCCCAAAATCCTGTCAAAATTCCAAAGGAAGCATCCTAATATCGAGTTCCGGTTTTACGAGGGAACTTACGAGGAGATTGCGGAATGGCTGCACACCGGCGTTGTCGACATCGGCTTTGTCGTGCAACAGGATTCGCCAGCCCCATTTGACATGATTCCTCTTGCGAAAGATGAAATGGTCGTCGCCTTCTCCGCTCATCACAAATTGGCCGCAGAAGTCACTGTCCCAATTCGTGCGTTGAAAGACGAACCTTTTATTATGCCGACGGGAATGTACCGGGCCCATGTGCAAGCCCTGTTTCGACAAGAGAAAATCGCGCCCAATATCCGTTTCGAAGTCCATGACTGCAACACGATCGCCAATATGGTTCAGGAAGGGCTCGGCGTCACAATCGGTCCTGCATTGTTTTTGAAGACGCAGCCAAACATTCAAGTCAGACATTTGGATGTCAAGCATTGGCGCACTGTTTCGTTGGCTTGTCTCTCGATTCCGGAAAGCTCTCCGGCCGTAAAAGCATTCCTTTCGGTTGCAGAGAATGTATAGGTCTCTGCTATCCCCAAGAAACCAACTCATCGCTTCCTGCAGCGCCATAGCAAAGAACCCTGATAAACCAAAGGATCTGGTCATCAAGGTTCAAGGGTTACACGCCTCTTATACTTTATAAGCCTTCATAGCCTTCACGATTTCCTTCATCGAAGGACGCTTGCCGTACATCAGCACGCCGACGCGGTAGATCTTCGCGGAGAGCCAGCCGATGGCCAGAATCGAAGCGATCAGAATGCCGATGGAGAAGGCGATTTCCCACCAGGCCGGTTCCGCAACTCCGATTCGAAGGAACATAATGAACGGAGAGAAGAACGGAATGTATTGACAGACGACCATCAGCGTGCTGTCCGGCTGGTTCAAGCCGAAGATGGCGATATAGAAGCCGACGAGCGTCAGCATCGTGATCGGCATGACCGCCTGGCCGAGATCCTCGGTGCGGCTGACGATCGATCCGATCGCGGCGAACAAGGTCGCGTACAGGAAGAAGCCGGCCAGGTAGAAAAATATCGCGAAGATCAGCAGCAGCGGATCGATCGTGCTCAGATCGAAGCCGAAGTTCTTCAGAATGTCCGAGTTGTGCGGCAGCGACAGGTTCGCCACCAGCGCGCCGACCAGAATGACGATCTGGATCATGGCGACGAGGAACGTTCCGAGAATTTTCCCCCACATCTGCTTCAGCGGAGACACGCTCGTGACGATGATTTCCATGACGCGGGAGCTCTTCTCGGCCGTAATCTCGGTTGCGATCAGCTGTCCCGTGATCATGACCGCCATGAACAGCATAATGATCATGACATACGTAAGCGCGATAGCGATGCCTTGCTCTTCCTCGGTTTTACCTTCCTCATTCGTGAAGCTGACCTTCTGGGTCTGGAACGAAACGGGAGCGTGCAGCTGCGCTTTCTGCGCATCGGACAGCCCCGCTCCGTCAAGAACGGTATCATACTTCACCTGCTGGAGAGCCCCCGTAAGAGAGGACGAGGTTCCGCCCTCGAACGCGCTCTTGGAGTTGTAAGTCACTTTCGGGAACCCGGCCGCGGCGTCCTCCTGGAACGTCAAGTAGCCTTTAATGTCGCCGTTCTCAAGCGCGGACTTCAGCTGCTCCTCGGACGCGATGCCGACCAGTTCAACGCCGGGCTCCGGCAGCTTCGCGTAGTGGCTCTTGAGCCCTTCCACGACCTGCGTCTGCTGCCCTTCCGCGTAGCCGACTTTCGTTGCGCCTCCGCTGCCTCCGCTCAGCTTCTCGATCAGGTAGGGCAGGTTGCCCGCCACGACGAGCAGAAGCGCGAGCACCACCGTCATAATAATAAATCCTTTGCTGCGCAGCTTGTTGCGCATCGTAAACGACATTACCGTCCATAAGCTGTTATTCATGGCTCTCACCTACCGTTTTAATAAAGATTTCGTTAAGCGTCGGCTCCAATACTTCGAAACGGTTAACCGGTCCTTGATCCAGAGCGTGCTTCAGAATACTCTGTCCCACAGCCGGGGAATCCACCTTCAACTCGTAGCCGCCATGCTCGTGCAGGATGACCTGCCTGACGCCCGGGATCTTATCCAGCCCTTCGATCTTCCCGTCGGCCGTAACGATGACTCGTTCTTGCGGGAACTTCTTCTTGATGTCCTTAATTGGGCCTTGCAGCACCGGATTGGATTTGTGCATGATCGTAATGTTGCGGCACAGTTCCTCGACGTGCTCCATCCGGTGCGTCGAGAACACGATGCTCGTGCCTCCGTCCCGCAGCTCTTTGACCGTCGTTTTCAGCAGCTCCACGTTGACAGGGTCAAGTCCGCTGAACGCTTCGTCCAGAATGAGGATTTTGGGCTTATGGATAACGGCCGCGATAAACTGGATCTTCTGCTGGTTGCCCTTGGACAGCTCTTCGACCTTCTTGTTGTAATACTCCGGCACTTGGAACTTCTCCAGCCACAGCTTCAGGTTCTTGTCGGCATCCTTGCGGGACATGCCGCGAAGCTGGGCGAGATACATAATCTGCTCGCTTACTTTGATATTCGGATACATGCCCCGCTCTTCCGGCAAATAGCCCAGCATGCTCAGCTGCTGCTCGCTGTAGGAATTGCCGAGATAGCGAATGTCTCCCTCGTCCGGCAGAATCAAGCCTAGTATCATGCGCATCGTCGTCGTTTTCCCCGCGCCGTTGGCGCCCAGCAATCCGTAGATTTCCCCTGCCGCTACTTCGAAGCTAAGACCGTTCACGGCCCTCTTGTCGCCATAATTTTTAATAATTCTGTCTACTTTTAACGGATTCATCGTCTTGCTTCCTCCTTCCGAATTAAACAGCTCAGTATGTCTTCCAGATCCATGCGCTGGACGGCCAGCACTTGGAATCCGTTGTCCCGGCAATACGCTTCTCCCCGTTCGGGTTCGTCCACTTCCAGCCTGTAGAGGCCCGGTCCCGCTTCCGTCAGCCCTTGAAAGCCGGGGGTTCGCTGAAGCATCTCGCTGCCGTCCTTCCGGGCGTATTCGATCTGCACGACGATCGTTCGCCAATCGTCCAGCAGCCGGTCCTTCTCATAGAGGCCGAGGACTTTCCCCCGGTAGATAAACAGAATGTAGTCGGCAAGCCTCTTGATCTCCTCAAGAATGTGGGTGGCCAGCACGAGCGTCCGGTCTCCGGGCTCCATATAGCGCCCGAGCTCCTGAAGCATCGTCTTCCAAGCGAACGGGTCCAGTCCGGAGGACGGTTCGTCGAGCATAAGCAGCTCCGGATCGTGCGCCATCGCGATGGACAGCTCGGCTTTGCGCCTCATGCCCTTGGACATCTTGGACAGCCTGACCCCGCCGTCTACGTCGAAGTGGCGAAGCAGCTTGCGATACTTCTCCCAATCCCACCCCGGATACCAGCGGGAAGCGAACTTCGCTTTCTCGTCGGCGGCCAGATGGTTCTCGTGGGCATGAGGGTTTTCCGCAAGGAATCCGATTCGGCTCTTGTACTGATCCTCCTGGTTCCCGTTCAGCGGTGTGCCGAGAACTTCGGCTTCTCCCGACAGTATCGGCTCGAGCCCGAGCAAAGCCCGGAACAGCGTGCTCTTGCCGGAACCGTTCGGCCCGACGATCGCCGTAACCATCCCTTTGGGAATGTCGCAGTCGATCGGCCCGAGCGCAAATCTTTCATGCTGCAGCTTCATTCCGCGCAGGGAAATCGCGGCTTCCATATTCGCAACCGTCATGTGACATCCCCCCCTCTTTCCTTCGATTTCCGATGCAGAGCTTGCCGGAACGCCGTCTCGATCTCCTCGGGCGCGCACTGGAGCTGAAGACCGAGCTCGATCGCCTTCTCCATTTCTTCAGTCACCCGCTCCAGACGATGCTCGTCCCGCTGAACCGCCCCCACTCCCGCGACGAACGTTCCCGTGCCCTGTCTTGTGCGGATCAGGCCTTCGTTTTCCAAGTCCTGATACACTCTCCGCACCGTTATCGCGCTGCATTTCAGCGAGACCGCCAGCTCTCGAATCGAAGGAAGCAGCGTGCCTTCCTTCAGCTGTCCGCCGAGGATGAGCCCGCGAAGCTGGACCTCGATCTGGTGATAGAGCGGTTCCGGACGTTGTTCATCTATTCGTATCGGCAGCCACACAAGCTCACCCCTCTTTCCTTATCCGTCGCTTAGAGCGGCAGCGACCTCGCGCGGATTCGTGCGACCGTCAGCTGATGCCCCGCGGCTGTCGCGACTGCCGCGAGGACCGCCATTCCGATAAGCACTGCCGGCCCATAGCCGTCTTTAATGATGTCCAGCACGCTCCGGAACACGTACACGCCTTGCCAGGTCAGGATGATCGCGATCGCCGCCACGGCAACCATCATTCCGAAATACATCAGGCAATATTGTTTGCCTGTATAACCAAGCTCCATCAGAATGATCAGCGAGAGGACCGCTACCCCGTAGCACATCCAGATGAGACCGTTCTCGATCCACTGCATTGGAGTGACATATTCCCTCAGTCCCGGCGTAAACAGGTATTGCGCAAGAAGGTAAATTCCGCCGATAACCGGAAGCATTACCGCGCTCTGCAGCATTCTGGCCCATACGATTGAAGCTACGGGAATCGGCATCGTGCGCCATTGGGCGATCCTCTTGGAATAATAATTGTCTCTCCACATGCCCCACGCCGACTTGTTCATGACCATTCCGAATATCGGATACATGACCATGTTGAGCCAATCGACAAGACCGTTCAGCGCTCTCGGAATGTTCTCGTCTCCCGCAAGCAGACCGCCGATCGTGGTGCTATTGATCACTCCCAAATATACCGCGAATAAGAGCGAAAAAAGCATTCCTAGCCGCTCGCGTCTCCACAAATAAGCTCCGATATAAGCGACGGCTTGCCGCTGGTTCATCGCGAATCCCCCATCACCAGTGTTCATGTGTGTATATCCATATACACACTATACAGTGCAGAAAACTTACCGTCAACCCTTTAGAGGAAACTTTTTCCGGAACGCCCCGAACTCTGTCTTACACCGTGGATTTCGTCCGTGCGGCCAAATGAGGTATAATCGATTGCATTAGTGCTACGCATACGAGAGGAACGGTTGATTACGCCTATGAGAAAAGAGAACAAAAATCCCCGTCGGCATTCGGCAGCTTCGCCGAGCCGGAATACGGCCCCCGCCAGACGGTTTCAAGTGACAGAGACCGGCGAGTTACTGGAGTTTTTGCTCGCCAAGCTCGCGCCCCAGGGGCGCAACAGCGTCAAATCCATGCTCGCCCACGGCCAAGTCGCAGTCGACGACCGGGTCGAGAAGCAGTATAACCACCCCTTGCATCCCGGTCAGACCGTGACCGTAAGCAAGACCCGCGCGTCGGCGTCTGCTCCTCTTGTCGGTTTACGCATTCTATACGAAGACGATGCGGTGATCGTCGTTCACAAGGATGCCGGCCTGCTGTCCATCGCAACCGCGCAGGAAACCGAACTGACCGCCTACCGACAACTGAACGCCCATGTTCGGCAGACCGATCCCAAAGCCCGCATCTTCGTGCTTCATCGGCTGGACCGGGAGACGTCCGGCGTCATGATGTTCGCCAAGAGCGAGCAGATTCAGAAGAAAATGCAGGACAACTGGAAGGATGTCGTTACGGAGAGGAAATATGTCGCGTTGGTCGAGGGCTTGGTCAAGAAGACGAACGGAACGATCTCGTCCTGGCTGAAGGAAACGTCGACGCTGAAGATGTATTCCAGCCCCGTAGCGAACGACGGGCAGCATGCGATCACGCACTACAAGGTGCTGAGAGCGAGCCGCAACTATTCCCTGGTAGAGCTTGAACTGGAGACCGGACGCAAAAATCAGATCCGCGTCCATATGCAGGATATCGGCCACCCGGTCGCCGGCGACAAGAAATACGGAGCGAAGACGAAGCCGTTTTCCCGACTCGGCCTCCACGCCCGCGTTCTCGCTTTCGAGCATCCGACGACCGGCAAGCCGATGCGCTTCGAGACGGACATTCCCAAGCCGTTCCTGAGCCAATTCAAGGAAGAGGCTCGTTAACGCTTCGCGGCAAGACATTCGCAAGTCGGTTCACTTCAGCTTGAAGATCGCGACGCCCGCGATCATGACGACGATGCCGATCAGCCTGTTCGCCGACAGCGCTACCTTGTCGACGCCGAACAGGCCGAAGCTCTCGACGGCGAGCGTTCCGAGCAATTGCGCGATCAGCAGTATGGCGATCGCGTACGCCGGATTCAGTGCGATGACCGACTTCATCGCTGTAAACACGATGACGACGCCCATGCAGCCGCCGAGAAGGTATAGCTTGTTGACCGAGCCCAGCTTGTGCAGGCTTCCGTCTTTAATGAGCCAGAACACGACGAGCGACAGTACAAAGCCCGATCCGTGCACGATCGCGTTTGTCAGCCAGAAGCCGACCTTCTCGCTAAGCCTCACGTTGAATATCCCTTGAACGCTGACGAACAAGCCCGCGATCAGCGCGTATATCGCTCCTACCATCCGCTTCACCTCTCCTAGCTGTACAATGTGCCGCTCGCAAGCCGCTGCAAACCCGCGATGTCCTTCACGTAAAGCGCGCCCCGCGTCCGCTCGATCAATCCTTGCGCGACGAACTGTGCGATGACTCGATTCAGATGGCGATAGCTCGTTCCGAGAAGCTCCGCGATTTCCGTCAGCTTGGAAGCCTTCAACTCCTCAATGCGTTCCCGGTCGTGCTCGTCGGCCGTAATCGCGACCAGATAGCTGGCGAACCTCGTTTCCACAGGATATAAAATGTTGAGACTGGCAACGGAGGAATTCGTATTCAGCTTGCGGGCCAGATGCTTGATGATAAAGCGCAGGAACGCCGGATCTTCTCCGGCCGTATCCGCCAACGCTTGACGCTTGATGCCGATAAACAACGATTCGCCCACCGATTCCACCGTATTGTGGACCTTCAGGTCGCCCAGCATCTCCATGTCTCCGATCAGGCTGAGAGGGTTGTTGAAGCGGAGCAGAATCGACTTGCCGTTGGGCAGCACCCGATAGATTTTGACCTTCCCCTTGACCAGTATGAAGAGGTGATCGAGGCTGTCCTCCGCCCGGCAGATCATTTCCCCTTTGTCGAAACGGTACAGTTCCATGACCGCTTCGGTCTTTTCTCCGAACCTGCCGCTCAACCGATGCTCGTCCATGACGCTCCGCAGCAGCGCCGGATCTCGAATTGTCCTCATCCCGTTCACCTGACCGTCTCGTCTAATGTCTGCAATCATTGTAAAACCATTATTCCCGGAGCAAAAGGACATATGTCCCAAGCAAAAGCGCGGATGATTAAGACCGACGCCCCTAGATAGGGTATAATTTACTTAATCCTATCCATGATTGGGGCGAGTTCGAAAATGAGCGAGAAAAAACCCCTCATCGAAGAGCGATACGAAATCATCGACGGAATCCGATACGACTGCTCTCCTTCCCCGACGCTGAAGCATCAGCTTCTCGTCACCCAGCTCTGGAATGAACTGCACGGCACTTGCCATGCAACGGGTACGATCGTCGTCGCCCCAATGGACGTGCACTTTGACGAGAACAATGTCGTTCAACCGGACCTGATTTACGTCACAAACGAAAACGCCTCGATTCTCAAAACGAGAATCGAGGGAGTTCCCGACCTGCTGATCGAAATTTTGTCTCCAAGCACGGGAGAGCACGACAAAGTCCGAAAGAAAGCTCTCTACGAGCGTTTCGGCGTTCGAGAATATTGGATCGTCGACGTCCACCACCGGACGATCGACCAATTCGCCCTCCGAGAGGGAGCTTATTCGCTGGAGCGTACGTACGGCTCAGCAGGCACGGTGTTGTCCGAGAGATTCCCCTGCATCTCCGTTCAATCGGGTAAGCTATTTTCCCTCTTGGACAAGTACGAGTAGGAAAGGAAATCCTCGGGCTTATCGATCGTAAATTTTCAAGTTCCCGGAAAGCGCCTCGGAGCCCGCGTCCGCCCATTCGAACACGATCCATACTCCGTTCTCGTACCGCAGCCGGTAATTCGTCGTCTGCTCGCCCGCCGCAGGCTCGGGTCTGAAATCGAACGCCCCGTAATAATACGCTTCCTCGTAGTCGATCCGGGCCAGCACGGACACCGAGTAATCCGACGCTCCCAACTGATAGAGCCGCAGGCTATCCCGGTCGAAAGCCGCCTTCCGCAATTGCCCGACATAGTGTTCGTCCCCGGCGACCATATCGGCGAAATGGCCTGCGAGATCGGCTTTGCGGTCCGGATGGACGTGCCGCAGCCGCCCCGCGTCGCGTTCCCGGAAAGCCTCGTACCAGCTCGAGACGAACGCGTGCGCGGCATCGACGATTTGCTCTTTCGCCTCGTCCGTCAGCGCGGCAAGCTCGAACTCCGCCCGCGTACCTTCAATCGGCCGCTCCTCGCTCTTCGACGTCCCCCACGGATAATCGGCTTCCACGCTTATCGTATTCGTGCCGTCCGTCGCGATCGGTCCGATCCGCTGCCCGTCGCCCACGGTAAGTCCGATGTCTTCTCCGTTAATGAAGATGCGGGCAAAGCCGTTGTTCGAGAAGACGTCGACGTACTCCCCTTGAAGCGGAACCTCGATCGGATCGGCGGAGCCGCCGATCGGGAACAGCTTGGCTTTAACTTCGTTTTCCAACGTCGTATACTTGCCCGCGTACACCGCTTTAACCGCATATTCGCCCGGCAGCAGCGGTCCAAGCTGCAGCGTGGAACCGCCGACTCCCGCAGTTCCGACCTCTTCGCCGTTCAGCATAATCTTCGCCCCGCCGAAATTCGTGTTCACCGGAACCTTGTAGCTCCGAAGCTTTAGCTCGTAGTCGTCGTAGACGAGCCACCGCTTCCTTTCTTTCTTATGTACGTAGACGAACGCAGACTCGCCGTCCTCGGCGAACGATTGCGCCGAGCCTTCCTTCAACTGCTCGACTTCCGCCTTCAGCCTGGAGAACACGGCTTCTTTCGCCTTCTCGTCCTTCCCGAGATGGCCCGCGATCGCCTCCGCCGTCGAGCGTTCCACAGCCCCTTCGGGTGCGGAGAGCAGCTTCAGAAGCTTGTCCGGCTGCCCCTCGTCGATCGAACTCTCGAAGCGCTCAAGCAGCCTCTGCCCATCCGCCAGATAACCGCCTATAAAATAAAGCCCGGCGGTCGTCATCAGGGCAAGCGCCCCCGATGCTATCGTGATTTTCATTTTCTTGGATGCCATTCGCTCACCTA
Organism: Cohnella sp.; assembly: GCF_041641335.1. Classification (NCBI taxonomy): domain Bacteria; kingdom Bacillati; phylum Bacillota; class Bacilli; order Caryophanales; family Paenibacillaceae; genus Cohnella; species Cohnella sp. Next base: position 43,079 of record NZ_JBEPYQ010000049.1, read on the forward strand.
GTTTCCGTCAATCTGAGCACCTTGCCGTCGCCCGTGCAGACGTACAGTTCTCCCTCCGCGTCGAGGCCGAACGAGGTCATGTTTTCTTCGGATTGCAGAAGCGTCCGATGCTCGGCCGTGCCGTCCTCCCGATCCCGCAGCGTCCACATCGTGCCCATGCCGTAATCGGCGTACACGTACCAGCCCGTCAAATTCGGAAGCTGTTTCCCTCTGTACACGTAACCTCCCGTTACCGATACGCCGTCATTGCGGCCGTACGTGAACAGCGGATCCTTGAGGTCTTCCCGCTCGCAGCCGCTCTTGGGATTAAAGCATTCCGCGCCTTCCATCAGACGCCAGCCGTAGTTGCCGCCGCGTTCGATCAGGTTGATCTCCTCGAAGCGGTTCTGGCCTACGTCCGCCGCCCACAGCTTCCCGGTCTCCTCGTCGAAGCTGAACCGCCAAGGATTGCGCAAACCGTAAGCATAGATCTCGGGACGTCCGTCCCCCAGGAACGGATTGTCCGCCGGAATCGCGTACGCTCTTCCTTCCGATTCGCTTCTTACGTCTATCCGCAATATTTTCCCCAGCAGGCTGTCCAGGTTCTGGCCATGATTCTGCGGATCGCCGCCGCTGCCGCCGTCTCCAACCGCAATGTACAGATAACCGTCCGGCCCGAACGCAAGTTGCCCGCCGTTATGGTTGGAATAAGGCTGTTCGAACGTAAGCAGAATCTGCTCGCTTCCCGGGTCCAGTCTGCCCGGCTCTTGCGAATCGGCGGCATAGCGGGCAATGATCGTATGCGACTCGGTCGTATAATTTACATAGGCGTCGTTCGGGTTCTGCGGGTCGAAGGCCAGCCCCAGCAACCCTTGCTCTCCGCCCTTATCGTACACCCGCTCCCGAATGTCCAGTACGACCTCGGCCTCTCGATCGGGACTGCTCAAGCTTTTGCTTACGATTCGTCCCGGCTGCTCTACGATGTACACGGCTTCCGGGTAGCCCTCGCGACGCTCCAGCCCTACGGGTTTGTCGAACGTCTCTCCCCCGAAGGCCGGTTCAAGCGTCACGGCGCCGCTGGCCGCGGACTCCGTCGGTGCGGCGGTTCCGCGCTTGGACTTATCCTCCGCATTCCAGCATGAGGTCAAGCCCAAGAGGATGAGCAGACTCGCTAGCGTACTTCCGATACCCTTCATCGTCCCCCCCCTTGCCAATCGCTTTCTGTTTTCTGATCGTACCTTCCTACCCTTTAGACGTAGACGGATGGATAAAGTTTCTTTTTTCTTCATGTCAAACGTCTATCGCCGTTTCCCCGCCAACGCAAACCGCCGCGCCTCCCCAAGGAGGACGCGGCGGTTTCAGCATGGCTTGCCGACGAACCGTTCAAGATTTCGTTTCCAATTTTCTCAACCGTTCGCCCAGCTCCCAACTGCTGAAGTGATCTTCCCAAATGATATGGTACAGATTATCGTGAATTTCAACGATGACTCCTTGCGTGCCGTCCTGAACGTAGACCACGTGATCGCCAATCTTCATCTCGCGTCCCACCTTTGTCACCCGAGTCGAAAAACGATGCCGTGTCCGCCCTTCGGATACACCCATTTGATGTTCTGGTGAGGACAGCCGATGCGGCAGCTTCCGCATTCATGGCAGCCCTCGTAGCCGACATGCATGCGTACCTCTTCCCATTTGTATACTTCCGCGGGGCAAAATATGGTGCAAATTTTATCCGGACAATCCGTGAGACACACTTCCGCATCCATAACGTGCAGGTGGGACTGGGTATCGGCGTTAAAACGGATCAAATATTGCTTCTCTTCAATAGTCGAGCCCTTGGCCGGCGGAGCCGGTTGCGCTTCGCTCATCACTTCATCACCTTCCACGCCCGATACAGGTCGCGGGCCATTTTGATCTTCTCCTTGGCCGGGCCGATATCCCGCCATATTTTCTTCTGCTTCTCCCGCTTGGGCATGCCGTCGACGGTCAGCATCTGGCTCGCCGCCCGGTTCACCATCGGGATGTACTGCTCGAAGTATTGCGGGAACTTGTCGAAGTGGTGGGTGGCGTCCTTGTATTTCTTCAGATCCTGCCCGACGAAGCTGCCCATGAGCTTCTTTCGGTAATCGTCGAGAGAAGCCTCCGAGAAATCCTCGCGCTCCCTCGCCTTGACAATCGTCTCCGCAGCCAGCCTGCCCGACGTCATCGCCATGTTGGAGCCCTCCCTGTGAATCGCGTTCACGAGCTGGGCCGCGTCTCCTACGACGAGGACTCCCGCTCCGACGACTTTGGGCATCGAGCGGTACCCGCCCTCGGGGATCAGGTGGGCCAGATACTCCTGGGCTTCCGAACCTTGAATGTAAGGACGAATCATCGGATGCGTCTTCACGTATTCCATCAGCTCGTAAGGCTTTATCTTATGCTTGATGAGGCCGGAGAGCAACGTGCCGACGCCGATGCTGAGCGTATCTTTATTCGTGTACAGGAAGCCCGTGCCGAGAATGCCCTTCGTCGCGTCGCCGAACAGCTCGATCGTGCAGCCCTGACCTTCCTCCAGATTAAAACGCTCCTCGATGATCTTCTTGTCGAGCTTCAGAATCTCCATCGTCGCCAACGCCACTTCGTCCGGTCGGAATTCCTTATGGAATCCGAGCTGCTTGGCGAGCAGGGAATTGACGCCGTCGGCCAGCACGACGACGTCGGCGCGCAGCTCCCCGTCCGGACGATCCGTGCGCACTCCGACTACCCGGCCGTCCTCCACGATGCACTCCAGCACGACCGTCTCGTTAAGCAGCAGCGCGCCCTGTTCCACCGCCTTGCCCGCGAACCACTGATCGAATTTGGCACGCAGCACGGTGAAGTTGTTGTACGGCTCCTCCGCCCACTCCATGCCCTTATACGAGAACGTCACCGCCGACGTCTTATCCATCATCATGAACCTTTGCTCGACGATCGGCCGTTCGATTGGCGCCTCCTTGTGGAAACCGGGAACGACTTCCTCCATCATTTTGCGGTACAACACGCCTCCCATCACGTTCTTGGAGCCTGGGTACTCTCCTCGCTCGATCAGGATCACGTTCACGCCCGCCTTAGCCAGCTCGTAAGCGCAGGCGGTTCCGGCAGGCCCCGCTCCTACGACGATCGCGTCAAACTTTTCCGGCATCGGCCTCTTCCTTTCTTCCCAACGCGGATTTGAATGCCTCGGTCAGCATCGGAACGATCGTGAGCGCGTCCCCGACGATGCCGTAGTGGCAAGCTTGAAATATGGGAGCCGCCGGGTCCTTGTTGACAGCGATAATGAGACCCGAGTTCTGCATGCCGACCAGATGCTGAATCGCGCCGGATATGCCGATGGCGAAATAAATTTTCGGCGTCACCGTCACTCCCGTCTGACCCACCTGATGATGATGTCCGATCCAGCCGGCTTCCACGACGTCCCGGCTCGCTCCGACGGCGGCGCCGAGCGCTTCCGCCAGCTGCTGCACGACCTTGAAGCCCGCGGGGCTGCCCAGCCCCTTGCCGCCCGCCACGATAATATCGGCTTCGTCGATCCGGACGTGCCGCGTCGTCGAACGGACGATTTCCAGCACCTTCGTTCGAATATCCTCTTCCTTCAGCGGGATGCACTCCTCGACGACGACTCCGGATGCGCCTGCTTTTCGAAGCAGCGCTTTCATGACTTTAGGGCGAACGGTCGCCATCTGCGGACGGTACTTCTTGCACAGAATCGTCGCCATAATGTTCCCGCCGAAAGCCGGCCGACTGGCGAGCAGCAGCCCCGTATCTTCTTCGACGTCAAGCTGCGTCGTATCCGCGGTCAAACCCGTCGGCAGATCGGTCGCTACGGCGCTCGCCAGGTCCTTGCCCGTCGACGTCGCCCCGTACAGCAGAATTTCCGGTTTATGCTTCTCCACGCATGCCAGCATCGCCTTCATATAAGTCTCAGTCCGATAGAAACGATAGATCGGAGCGTCGTACACGTACACTTTGTCCGCCCCGTATTCGAACGCCGTCTCGGCCAACGCGCCGATATTCTCCCCGATCAGCACGCCAGCCAGCTCCGTCTTCCTCTTGTCCGCAAGCTGCCTTCCGGCTCCAAGCAGCTCCAGAGAGACGGGAGCGATCGCTCCATCCTTCTCCTCGATAAACACCCATACGCCCCGATAATCCTCGAAATTCAAGGAGCATCACCTCCTGAAGCGGCAGCGAACAGCTCTTGACGCGCCAATAGAATATCCAGCAATTGAGAGACTTGATCGCTCTGCGTCCCCTCCAGCATCGTGCCTCCCTGAGGCTTAGGAGGCGCCCACACGGAGCTGACGATGGTCGGAGAGCCCTTCAGCCCCAGCTGCGTCTTGTCGATGTCCGGCAGATCGGCGACCGACCAGATATGCGGCTGGTAGCGTGCGGCCCTCAGCATGTTCGGCAGCGAAGAGTACGGCACTTCGTTAATCTCTTTCTCCACGGAGAGCAGACACGGCAGCGTGGAACGAACGACCTCGTAGCCGTCCTCCAGCTTCCGGTGAACGATCGCATGCCCTTTCTCCGAGTCGATCTCGACAACCTTGTTGACGGACGTGAGCGGCGGCATATCGAGCCTGCGGGCGATGCCGGGGCCGACTTGGCCAGTATCTCCGTCTATCGTCATTTTGCCGCAGATGATCAGATCGATCGGCCGAGTCTGCGCGATCTTCTCCAGCGCCTTCGTCAGCGCATAGCTGGTCGCCAGCGTATCCGCTCCCGCGAACGCCCTGTCGGTAATCATGTAGCCTTCGTCGGCGCCGATCTCGATGCACTTGCGAATCGCCTTCACGGCAGGAGGAGGTCCCATCGTCAGCACGGAGACGACGCCCCCGTAACGATTGCGCAGCCTCACCGCCTCCTCCACCGCATGGGCGTCGTACGGATTCAGGATCGCCGGCGCGCTGGAACGATCCATCGTGTTCGTCTTCGGATTCATTTTGATGATCTTCGTGTCCGGCACCTGCTTGATGCAGGCGACGATATGCAGCATGAGGCCCTCACCCTTTCCGCTCTGTCCGGTCGGTTCCCGGTTCAAACCTTTCCACTTATCTATATTAGCCGGCGGGCGAGATCATGCCTGGGTTTGTCCTTTGGCGAGGGGGTGCGAGGGTTAGGGGGATGCGATCCCAATGTTGTCAGCTTATGCGTACAATTCGCGGCCCCGGCCACTTGACGCCAAGGCACCTTCTTGGCCTTGGCCCGCGGCTTTGAGTAGCGCCAAGGCACTTTTTTGGCCTTAGCCCCACAGCTTGGGTAGCGCGAAGGCACTTTTTTGGCCTTAGCCCCACAGCTTTGAGTAGCGCCAAGGCACTTTTTTGGCCTTAGCCCGCGGCTTTGAGTAGCGCCAAGGCACTTTCTTGGCCTTAGCCCCACAGCCTTGGGTAGCGCCAAGGCACTTTTTTGGCCTTAGCCCCACAGCTTTGAGTAGCGCCAAGGCACTTTTTTGCACTACTCATGCATCAAACCTAACATGAAAAATTACTCGCCATAATTACCTATATTAGGAATATTATGATTGCTTTTTCGTAGTCAAACACATAAAAGCTCCTTTATTGTA
>NZ_JBEPYQ010000050.1:0-48171 GCF_041641335.1 Cohnella sp.
CATATTATAAGGAGACCGTCAGAGGTCAACAATGGAGAATTCGGAGCAAAAACAGGCCGACATCTCGCCGAAGCGCGGAAATCATGCAAAAAGCGGGGCTGTCTCCTACGCCAACCAAGCTGCTGCGTCAGATAATCGATGTTAAGGCGCGCTTCCACCAAAGCCGATTCGCCGAAAAACGTTTAATCCCGATTGAAACCTCGGATGCGCCCGCACGTATTATTTTTCTAAATGAGACTTGCCGCAACCGAATAGTCCGACTCCAAAGGGGAGTAGCTGTACAATAAAGTCGTCAATACGAGAGCCGCGGCTCTCCGGCTTTGTTGGCATTGCCTTAACGGTGCTGTTAGCGAGACCTTTGTCCAACAAGGCGAAGGTCTCTTCGCGTTCTTGGGAAGAATAGACGGTAGGCTCATCTTACTTTGCGCTAGGGGGACTTCGCATGGATATCGGATTGCTGTTGGAGTATGGATGGGTGCTGCTCGTACTGATCGCTCTCGAGGGGCTGCTGGCAGCCGACAATGCGCTCGTGCTCGCCATTATGGTGAAGCATTTGCCGGAGCAGCAGCGGAAAAAAGCTCTATTTTACGGTTTGGCAGGCGCGTTCGTGTTCCGGTTCGCTTCTCTGTTCGCCATTTCGTTCTTGGTGGACGTATGGCAGGTGCAGGCGCTCGGTGCGCTCTATCTCCTGTTCATCGCGCTGAACCACATTTTCCGCAAAGTACTCGTGAAGAAAGGCGAACAAAGCGCCGAGGAGAAAAAGGAGAAAAAGCAGTCGGGATTCTGGGCGACGGTGTTCAAGGTTGAGGTGGCGGACATCGCCTTCGCGATCGACTCGATTCTGGCGGCTGTCGCGCTGGCCGTCGCGCTGCCGGCGACGACTTTGCCGAGAATCGGGGGAATGGACGGCGGACACTTCATCGTTATCTTCCTGGGCGGCTTCATCGGGCTGCTGATCATGCGTTTCGCCGCGAATCTGTTCGTGAAGTTGCTCGAAAGCCGGCCGTCTCTTGAGATCGCCGCGTTCGTCATCGTCGGATGGGTCGGCGTCAAGCTGGCCGTTCATACGCTCGCGCATCCGTCTCTGCACGTCATTCCGCACTCGTTCGCGGAATCGACCGGATGGAAGCTGACCTTCTACGCCGTGCTGCTGATTATCGCCCTGAGCGGTTGGCTCCTGTCCGGCAGGAAAAACAAAGATAACGAATCCGTTCGAGCGGCGTGACTTTGCGTGGGCCGGGCACTGCAGCCAGCGGCGCCCGGCCCTTTCTTCATTCCGGCAGCGCATGCGCTTGAAGCGCGGCTTTCGCCGCTTCCATGTAGCCGACATAGGTGGTTATCGCGCCTCCGATCACCATCACGTCGGGGTTGTACAAATGCACCGGATTAGCCGGCGTATAGCCGAAACACGTACCGGCCCGGCGAACCCGCTCAGCCGTCTGCTCGTCTCCGTCCGCAAGCTGGCAGGTTAAACGAAATCCGCCCAAGGCTTCTGGCCTTAGGCGGATTTCGAGGCAGTTAAGCCTGTCACGCTCGATTCTTCAAATAATGATACAGCCTGACGAACAACGCAGCAGTCTCCGAGCGCGTCGCTGCAACCTGAGGAGAAAACAACTCGTTCGGCTTGCCGACAAGAATGCCTTCTTGCTGCGCCCGATACACGGCGAACCTCGCCCAGACCGGAATCTCAGAGTCGTCTCCGAATAAGGTGAACGGCTTGTCCGATTCCGTCTTCCAGCCGGCGATCCGCCCCAGCATAACCAGCAGCTCGGAACGCGTGATCGAAGCCATCGGCCTGAAGGAACCGTCTGCGTATCCTCGCAACCATCCTTGTGCAGTTGCAACAGCAATCGCTTGTGTCTCCGATGCCGAGAAGTCGGATTCATCCTTATAGCGCAATATAGCCGAGTCGCTATTCTTCTCCTTCTCTCCTATCAGAGATAGGAAATGAACGAGAACTTGCGCCAATTCTCCCCGAGTGATCGTTCCGGTCGGCGCAAACCGAGTCGTCGACAGTCCCTCCAAAATATCGAGCGCAACCGCTTCGCAAATTTCCTCTTTCGCCCAACTGCCATTAATGTCCTCGAACGCACAAGCGGCAGGCTTGATGGGAGGTTCCGGCGATGGGCTTGGCGACGGCTCCGGTGACGGACTTGGCGATGGGCTCGACGTTGGACTTGAAGTCGGCTCCGGAGAGGGGCTCGGCGTTGGGCTTGGTGTTGGGGTTGGCGATGGCTCAGGCTGCGCGCCTATGAGAACGCCGCTGGTGTCGCCAACGTTGTTAAACGTCAAGTTTGCCTGAACGCCATAGCCGTTCAAACTAATCAGCTTACCGTTATTGTCGTATAGAGCGCTGCCCAACGCAATGCCGTCCGTATCAGAATCCGTCGGTTTGATCAGATACTGGAAGGTCATGGCGTCCGTCCCAACGCCGCTATAATAAAGAGCGTACTGAGGGGAGCTTCCGATCGTGATCGGCACTCGCGGGTAAGCGGTCTGCACAGTGACTGCCTCCGAGAAATGCACGGTAAAATAGATCGTCGTCCCCGACGCATACGTGCCTGCGCTCGGCACATCGACCGAAGTAATCGTCGGCGTCGGAGCGTTCAAAATAACCAGAAAATAGCTCGTTGGAGCAGCAACTGTCGGGTTGCTCGGATTGCCGCCCAGATCGACAACTGAACCAATTGCACGATCTAAATCTCCGATCTCAATTCCGTCCGTATCCAGATCTGAGCTTTGCACCGTATAGCGGAAAATGAGTTTTTCCGTGCCGCTTCCGGACACATATTCAGCATAGACCGCCTGTGTAACGGAACCGTTGCTGCCCGTCCGCAACGTCAGCCGAGGCTGGTCAACCACCTTCACTTTCTCGGTGAAGTCTAGCCTGAAATCAAAGCTCTCCCCTGTCGTATAATTGCGATTAGCCGGAATCGATACTCTCGTCACTTGCGGAATCGTCGCATCTACTTGCACGTCCGCAAGCGCAAGCTTATACACGGCGGTGGACAGCGGCGTACCCGAGCCGTTATCGATCTGTCCGCCGTTCAGATTGATCGCGCTGCCGGCAACGATGCCATTCACATCCTCGTCCCCGTTTTGCACCGTATACCGGAACGTCGCCTGATTGCCGGAAGCTTGCAGGAAATTCGCCTGTCGGGACTCCGTTCCTACAGTTAGCGGAATAAACGGAAATCCCGTCACGACAACAGGCTCGTGATATTCAATTGTAAAATCGATAAACTCTCCCTCATGGTAGACGGCTGGGGCAGGAATTTGCTGTTTGACCGGCAGCACGGGCGTGACGTTAGACGGCTGAATCACAATTCCTTCCAGAGATCGATCCATTGCTGCGGGAAGCGTACGATTAATCGGATTCCGCGCCCCAATGTCCGCAATCGAGCCTCCATAAAACTTGATTTCGTCGCCAACTGTAATTCCGGTAGCCTCAAGTCCGGGTTCTATGGTATAGCGGAAGACAACCAGGTCAAGACCGTTCGTGTAAAACTCCTCCGCCCGAACCTGAGTGCCACCGATGTCAAGCGGCAAGTAAGGTTTACCCCCGCCTACATTGACAACGATATTTTCTGAAAAATCTACAGTAAACAGCAGCTCGTCCCCAGGCTCATACACCGCGTTTGCCGGCATAGTAACCGATTCGATGGTCGGCGCGGTTGTGTCTATGAGCACCGACGTATGCAGCACGGAAGCGCCGCCTGCCCCAAAACCGCTTCCAAGAACGGCGTCTTCGCCCGAAACGTTGCGGATCGTCGCGCCGTTTAATTGAATCGGACCGACTACATCAATGCCGTCCGCATCATTGTCTCCCGGTTGAACCGTATAAATAAAGCCGACATACTGGCCGGATCCGCCGGAATACAGCGCCTCCCGCTCCGTCCCTCCGACATCCAGCTTCAAGCTTGGCGTACCGCCGACAACTTGCACGTTCTGGTCGAACACAACTGTAAGATTAAAAAACTCCCCTTCCGTATACGGCTTCACAGGAAAAGTATTAAGTCCCGTAATTGTCGGAGAAGCAGCATAAACTTTAAGCGCTCCAAGCGGTACGGTAATCAGCCCAAACACAAGCAGTACGGCAACAAACCTTTTCCACGCCATATAGGCACCCCTTCCAATCTATACAGCCTCTCTCGGATTATATCATTTTTCTGGATGCCAATAGACATTTTCTTCTAGAATACAAAGTGTCTCAGCTAACGCGCGATTGGAGTCTCCGCCGTATGCGGCTGGCTCTTGTCCGGTAAGAAAGACAAGGAAAAAGGCTCGGCCTAAGCGACCTAAGGCACGCGGTCAACGGTCAAAATCCGCAAAGGCATGTCTCTCTCTGCGCTGCAAGCGGGCCCAGGAGAGACGTGCCTTTATTGTTCGTGCCTTGCGCCCGCTGACGATGCGATCCCGGCGAGCGGCCGCAGCCATTTACGCTCAGTTCACCTCTAGCTTGCGAATCCACTCTCTTGCGCCGTAAGCGATGACCCGCTTCGCAACGGCGGGAGACGCGATCGTGCAGCAAGCGAGCAATTCCGGCAGCGCGCGCTCCCGCAGCGCGGCTTTCGCCGCTTCCATATACCCTTCGTAAGTCGGAGTTCTTCCGCCGACGACGATCACGTCCGGATTGTACAAATGCACCAGATTCGTTAACGCATACCCGAAGTAAGTCCCGGCCTCGCGGACCCATCCGGCAACCCGTTCGTCTCCGGATAAGAGCCGCTGCCGCAAAGCGGTATCGTCCAGGCCCGCGCGATTCAAGATGGCGTAGCCGCTCGCCAGCGAATCCAGCAATTGCGGCTCGCCGTCCGTCGATACGATCATGTAGCCTAGCTCGCCGCCCCATCCTTTCGCCCCGCACAGCAGTTCGCCCTTGACTACGATGCCCGCCGCGATAAAAGCGTCGACGAGAACGACGATCACCGTATCTCGATCGGAATACCGCGCGGCTTCGGCCATCGCCGCCGCTTTGACGTCATTGACGAAGGCGACGGGTGCCCCCGCGGCCGCGGTGAACGCTTCGGCCATCGCGCCGGTCAGCGCCGGAACGACATGGCTCAGCTCCACTTTATCGTTGCCCGCAACCAGCCCCGGCATCCCCATGCCGATTCCGCTCGGCTTGTACGGAAGCTTGCCGACGAAAGTCCCGACCGCCTGCGCAAGCTGTTCCAGCGTACACTCCCGGCCGGTCGGAGTTTCGTTCTCCAGCACCCCGTACGGAGTGTCGGCCATCAAATAGATACTGTCCCCGTCGATCTCCACGCCTACATAGCGATTCATCTTTTTTTCTCCCCGCTTCTTTATCGTTCCGCTGCCCGGTAATGCGTGCCGAGCTGACCGGCGAACCGCTCAAGGCCGCGCTCGATGCTCGCCTTCATCCGTTCGTCTTCCGTGTCTATGCCGTCTTCCCACCACCAATTATGGAAGGAGAGCGGCGCGTTCTTGCGATGCTTGACCGGATCGAAACGAGCGACGATCCGTTCCCCATAGACGACGGGCAGCACGTAGTAGCCGTACTGTCTCTCCGCCGCAGGCTTGTATACTTCCCAACGGTAGTCGAAACCGAAGAGCTCCCGGATCAGATTTCTGTCCCACATGACGTTGTCCAACGGAGCAAGGACGCTGGTCCGTTCGTTCGGGCGATCGTCGGACAGCGCCTCCTCCAGAAGGGGCACGTCTTCGCTGCGCACGTATAGCGGATGCTGCACCCCTTCCACTTGGACGGGGACGATCTTCCTCTCTTCCGACAGCAAGGCAAACGCTTCGTTTCTCTCCCGGCTCTTCAGCCCGCGAATGCCGATCCACGCGTCGCTCGGCCTGTTCCACAGCAGCCCGACGCTGCCGATTCGCCTCAGCACGAACCAGGCGTAATAGCCCCCGTCCGTCTCGAACGGATCGGGCGCCGAGAGAAGCTCGCGCGGAATCAGACGCTCCGCCAGGTCGTAGTACTTGCGGGTATGCGACTTATGGTGAACGCCGAGCCTGCCTGCATGGTACATGGCTTCCAGCGCGGCGCGGGACAATCTCGTCGGTCCCCATGCCCAGTCGACTTTCTCGTTGTCGTCCAGATCGCCGGAGCAGAGCGCCCCTCTGCTCTCTATCTCGGTCCGGACCCGCTCCGCGACGTCTTCGTTCGCCCGGCACCAAGCCCCGTGATGCTCGCGAAGCCGCGAGAAATACGGCCAGTCCTTGACGGGCAGAATCGACATGCACTTGTCCCAGTAGTCGACGAGCTTGCGATCCTGATAAAGCAGCTCGGACAGCATCGCGGGCTCGAAATCCTCGACTTTGGAGCGCAGAACCAGCTCCGGATTGGGGCCGACGACGTTGAGCGGGTCGAACTGGATGCATCCGACGCGCTTGATGTACGAGAGTACGCCTTCTTTGCCGCGAAACCGAAAAGGCCCGCTCAACCCGTGATAGAACAGCAAAAACCTTCTCGCCTGCGACTTGGTCATCGATATTGCGGTCATTTTCGCACCTCGCGGAGATTATTGGTTGGCGACTAGCGTTTGCGCAGCTTATTCCCTGCCAGTCTCCCAAACCGCTTATGTAGATGTAGAAGCTCGTTTTCGACTCGTAGATGCGATAGACGTTGTCCCAGTTTCCACCTCGACGAATAGGATGACGACGACCGCGCTGAGCCGACGATGATCATTCACTTATTCTAACAAATCCGACAAATCTCCTTTTTTCTGTAATAAGTGACCATCTCCTTTTTGTTTGTAGCTCTGCAAAGGTAGGTTCGACACCACCATTGTAACCTACGAATGACAAATTGGGGGTGGTCACGTTCATCATAACTTTTTTGGCCTTGGCGCTCTCTCCCCCCAACTCTTGCCGAGACACCCTAGTCTTTCTGTCTGTTGCAATGTTCCGCCGGTCTTGATACACTGGCAATAGATTTTTTGGAGGTGGCATAATTGACTCATTCCATGCGTTTACGGTAGTGCCAAAATGAATCGGGCAAGCTCGGCCGTTTTTTCTCGAAGACGGCGGAGGGTTATTTGTGTTTCATTGATGGCATGATCTATAAACGAAGGGATGATTTTTTTAATGTCTGCCAATTGGAAAAAAACGTTTGCTATTCTGTTCTCGGGACAGATCTTCTCTATATTGACGAGCTCCATGGTGCAATTCTCGATCATCTGGCATTTGACGGCTACGACGCAATCGGCGGTCGTGCTGACGATGGCCGGATTGGTCGGTTTTCTGCCGCAAGCGATTCTCGGGCCTTTCATCGGCGTGTGGCTGGACCGCTGGAACCGCAAAATCACGATGATCGCGGCCGACAGCTCGATCGCCTTGTTCAGCCTCGTCCTTGGCTTGTACTACTATTTCGGCGACCCCAGTCTGGGATTCGTCTATTTGATTTTGCTGATCCGTTCCGTCGCTTCCGCTTTCCATGCTCCCGCCTTGCAGGCGGCCATCCCGCTGCTTGCTCCCGAAGACCAACTCACCCGGGTGGCGGGTTGGCACCAGATGGTCTTCTCGGTCTCGACGGTCGTCGGCCCCGCGCTCGGCATCGCCGTGTACTCGGCCACCTCTCTGGGCGTCGTATTGTTCCTGGACGTCGTCGGAGCGCTGATCGCCAACCTGATGCTTCTGTTCATCCCCATCCGTCAGCCGAAGCCGGCGGCTCAGGAAGCTCCTCATTTTCTTAACGAGTTCAAGCTCGGATGGCAGACTTTCGTTCAAGCGCGTCCGATCGTCATCATTACCGCGGCTACCGCGGTATTCAGCATCGTATTCATGCCTCTGGCCACGCTATTTCCGTTCATGACGCTGTCCCACTTCGGCCGCGGCGGATACAGCGCCAGCCTGATCGAAGCGGTATTCAGCGTCGGAATGATCCTCGGCGGCTTGTTGCTGGCCGTCTTGGCTTCCAAGTGGAAGGATATTACGTATATTTGCTGGAGCTTGATCGTTATCGGACTCACCTGCCTGGCGAGCGGGGTCATCGGGCCCGGCGCGTTCTTCGTCTTCACCGTTCTTTCGTTCCTGATGGGAGCGGCTTCTCCGTTCTTCAACGGTCCTTATATGGCGATGATTCAGAAAGCTTACGCGCCGGAAATGCTGGGACGCGTCATCTCGCTCGTGACCAGCGTCATGCTGCTCGCCTCTCCGATCGGATTGCTGCTCGCCGGACCTATCGTCGATAAATACGGCATTCAGTCTTGGTTTTTCTGGTCGGGCGTCGTCACGGTGCTAACCGGCGTTCTGCTGCTGGCCGGCTTCAAGAAGCTGCAGATTGCCGATCCCGCTACCCAACCGTAATTCCGCAACTGTTCTGCCCTAGCAAAAGCGCCGATCGTATCTTCCGATTCGATCGGCGCTCTTTTATCCCCGCACGGATGGATCTAACCTTTCGGCCAACGGTAAGGCGCCGCATGCCGGAGCATCGCATGATAGAGCGACGCCCACTGGTCCAGTGATAACGAAGCAACCGCCTGCTCGAGAGCTACCTTTGCGCTCTTGCACGCCGTACTTAACTGAACCGGAGTAAAAATCCCCTTAAACGCATCCGACGCCGTCCGCCTCGGTTCGCTTAAAGCGTATGCCGCGAATGCGATGAATCTCTTCCCCTCTGCAGCGGATATTAACGGACAAGGTCTGCGTGCAATTCGCACGATCGCCGCATCGACGCGCGGAGGCGGAGCGAAATGCGTCCGGGGCACTGCCGTTCCCATTTCGAAACCAAAATTCATTCTCCACATCAACAGACGCGGGTCCAACGTAACGGGTTGCGTGAACCTTCGTGCCGCTCCATGCTCCAAAATGAAGGCGCCTCTTTGAAAGGCTCTTCCTTCGCTGCCCAGCAGCTTTTCAAGAATGGCCGTCGTGATGGAAAACGGAATGTTAGCCACTACGGAAAACGGCCTGGCGGGCAGCCGCACTTCCCTGATGTCGCCTTGGATAACCGTGATTTGGGGATACGGCTTCGCTTTGGCGCGCAAGGCGCTGGCGAAATCCGCGTCTATTTCCACCGCCAACACTTTGCCGGCTATTTCGGCAACCGGGAAGGTGAGAACTCCCCGGCCGGCGCCGATCTCCAGAACGGTGTCGGTCGGCTGAAGGCACGCCGCCTCGATAAGCCGTTGGATCGTTTTCGGATTGTGCAGCAGATGCTGCCCCGTAAAATTGGGGCCCGATTTGCATTTTCTTATCGTCCGATGCTTCTTGTTATGTCTGCGCATAGATAGGTTCCTCCCTAGGTTGAATGACAAAAAACCGCAGGCGTATGCCTGCGGCGGAACTACGGTACCAGGGAAGAGCTATTGCGCCCATTCGAATAAACCATATCCTCGAAACGACAAGGAAAATAGTTGGACGGATTTCAATTGCATAGACGAATAAACGCCTCTTCTTGAGCACGCAAAAAAGAGACAGACGCGCTGTCCCCGCATGATCCACCTATGCAGCTGGATTATCCTGAAATGGGCAGTCCGATTCCGTTTTGCTCCGCACGCAGGCAGAGCCTTTGTTCACTATTTAGTTAGTGGCACAAAGCGACAAAACGCAATCTGACAAAATTAATAACACCCATTGTAGGACAACCCTCCGTTCCTCGAATTGAAGCTATTGTAGCATAGTATTTATTCCATTACAATGACAGATCCCCCCCTCTAACCGACCTCCGTGTCCCCTATCCACCCGCTACCGTGCGCTCTCCGGCAGCTTGACTCCCTTAACGATCAGCCACAGAGGCAGGGCAATCTCGAACAAGGCTCCCGGGATATACAGCAGCATGCCGTCATGCCCCATCAACTCCGCTACCGCGCTGGCCGACAAGGCGACATAGCCAATGAAACCCAAGGCGGACAGCGCCCGCGGGACGAGCCTGAACCGGTACAGCAAATAGCAGAACGCTAGGCTGTATACGCCAAGTGCCAGCATACCCAGTTGGAATGCGTACGAGCTGCCTTCCTTAATGAGCGTTCCGATCGCTTGCAGGTCGCCTGGTACGTCCGATGCGGCATATTCCCGGCTTAACGCAACCAGCAGCAGCGGTCCGATCGCGCCGACGATGAGCAGTACGGCTTCGATCGCGCGGAACGCTACGTATCCCAGAGCGATTTTCTCATTGCAACGCTTCAGAATCGGGAACAAAGCGATGGCGATCCCGACGACGGCGGCGGAATTCAGGAACTCTAGCAGCACCCCCAGGATGACTCGATCCCGGTTGTCAGCCGCATGCGCGAGATAATCGGAAGTGCCTACAACGGATTCGATGAGAGCATTTCCCGACATGTACGCAGCCGTAGCCGCCAAAAACAATGCGCCCGCTACGGCCACCGATTTTCTATACGTCTTCATGGTTTCCCTCCCGGCAATTTGCGGACGGAGCCGCATTCGATCATCCGCATTGTAGCCGAGGAAAGGCCTGATCTTGTAGCTACTAAAGTATCGACTTGGAAAAACTCGCCGTTACGAACCTCCACCGTCTTTTCCGTGCAATAAGTCGTAACTTTTGGATTAGCCGAATTGCGGAAGCTCGCTAAGTTTCCGTTGCAGATTCCGCACCTCCTCGGCCGGCAAGTCTAACTGTGGCGCCCTCATGAATCCGACGTCTATCCCTCTCATCTTAAGCGCTTCTTTGAAATAGGACATGTTACTGCCACTCTTCAGCACCTCGCAGTAGCGGATCGCAATTCGCTGTAGCTCCCGCGCTTTATTCAGATTTTTCTCCCGATAGGCATCGTACACCGCGACGAACGGTTCGGGATAGACGCAGGACACGCCGGAGATGACGCCGTCACAGCCCATCGCCAAAGCCGGAAGCAACAATCTGTCCGCGCCCTGCATGACGGAAAACCTCCCCTCGTTGATCGCCAGATACTCGTTCGTTCTGAGCATATCCGGATAGCTGTATTTCACGCCGACTACATTGGCGCAGCGGTCCGCGACTTTTTGTGCTACCTCGGTCTTCAGATCGTTCGCCGCGCATTGGGGGATATTGTATAAGTACATCGGGAAATCTTGCGGAATGTTCGACGCGACCGTAACGTAGTACTGCTCCAATTCGCCGTCATTGGCTCCCAGAAATATCGGAGTAACGACTCCGATCCCGTCTGCTCCGATCGCATGGGCATGCTTTGCAAGCGCGATCGTATCTTCGAGCGTAACCGCTCCAGCATGGATGTACACGGTCACCCGACTCGCCGCCGTCCCAACGACCGTTTCCGCTATCGCTTTGCGTTCGGCTAAACTCAACCGAACCATTTCACCGGTCGTTCCGAGTGGGAAGAGACAGTGAACGCCCTTGGAAATTAGAAACTCTGTCAGTTGCGCGACCTTCTGCAGATTCACTTTGCCGTCTTGATCAAAAGGAGTTACCATCGCGGTGGTCACGCCGTATAATCGTTTCATCTTTCGAATTCCCCCTGAATGTTAGGATTTCCCAAAAGCCAATACTTCGTCGCGAGTCGGAAGTGAGCTTTGCGCTCCATGTCTCGTTACGGCAATCGCGGCGGTCTGCATGGCAAAGCGGATCGCTCTGTCGACATCGCGCCATTCCGAATAGCCGGCCGCGAATCCTCCGACGAAACTGTCCCCAGCCGCGGTCGTATCCGCCGCCTCCACTCGGAAAGCTTCGTGGAACCGGACAAAATCCCCGTCCGTGTGGCAGCAGCCTTTATCCCCCAACGTGACGATCAAATGACGGACGCCCCGGTCCATGAACAAGCGTCCCGCTTCCCGGATCGCCGCTTCGTCCAGCCGCCCCACCCCTGCAATCGCCCGCAGTTCGTGCTCGTTGGGAATGAGGCAATCGACGTAGCTTAATATCGCGGAATCCAGCTCGCGAGCCGGAGCCGGATTCAATACCGTCTTCTTTCCGAGGCTCTTGGCCATTTTTAACGTATATGCCACCGTCTCAACCGGGATTTCCAGTTGAAGCACCACGATGTCGGATTGCTCGATGACCGCCCGCTGGCGTTCAATGTCGGATGGAGTAAGGTCTCCATTAGCGCCGGGTATCACGACGATATGATTGCTGGCGGCTTGATCGACGGTGATCAGCGCCATTCCCGTCGGACTTTGCGAAACCATAACGGATGAAACATCTACTCCAGCCGAACGCAAAGCTTCGATCAGAACGGAGCCGCTCGCATCCGTTCCGACTTTGCCGATCATCGATACGGGAATCCCCAGTTTACCGATAGCGGCCGCCTGATTGGCGCCTTTGCCACCTGGGACCTCCGACAATCCGCTTCCGAGCAACGTCTCCCCTTCTTTGGGTAATTTCTCTACGTTGACGACAAGATCCATGTTCAAACTTCCTACTACGGCCACCTTCAGCATAGCTGCACCCCGCTTACCGGAGCAGATTCGCAGGCTCTCTGCCCGCGAACGCGTCCAGTAAAGCTTGCGCCGTTGCCAGACCGACGCGCCGATACGTCTCTACCGTTTCAGCTGCCGTATGCGGCGTGGCGAGCAGGTTATCCAGCTTTAGCAGCGGATTGTCGGCCGTCACCGGCTCCTGCTCGTAAACGTCGATTGCGGCGCCAGCAATGCGCTTCGACTCCAGCGACCGTCGGAGCGCCGCTTCGTCCACCAAGGCACCTCGCGCCGTATTAACGAAATAGGCGGTCGGCTTCATCATACTGAACTCGTCGTCGCTCATCATGCGATAGGTTTCTTTCAAACTAGGAAGATGCATGCTGACAACGTCGCTCTCCCGCAGCACTTTCTCCGCAGAGACCAGCCGAACGCCCAGCGCCTCAGCCTTCGCGGGATTAGGATACTTGTCGTAAGCGACCAGATTTACGTCGAAACCTTGCAGCTTTTTCGCTACCATCTGTGCAATATTGCCGAACCCGAGCAGGCCGACGGTTCTGCCCTCCATCTCTACCCCCACCCGGCGATCCCAGTAAGCCCGCTTGGCGGACTCTTGGAGGGCGGGAATATTGCGGATGAGCGACAGAATCAACCCTACCGTTAATTCGGCGACAGCATTCGCGTTGCCCGCCGGAACGTTAGTCACCCGGATCCCGTATTCCTTCGCTTTTTCCAGATCAATATTGTCCACGCCCACGCCGAAGCGCGCGATGGCTTTCAGTTTAGGCGCCAGCTTGAAAACAGCCTCGTCCCACGTATCCACTCCGGCCACGACGCCGTCGATATCGCCGACAAGCGGAGCCAGCTCCTCGAATGTATGAGGGCGTCCCAGCTTGTTCTCGACAATCTCGCAGCCCGCCTCCTCCAACAATCGTTTGGCCTCCGAGCAGAGCACGGAATAATTCGTCGCGGTCACCAATACTTTTTTGGCTGTCATTTATTTAACTCCTCCAACGGTCATGCCGCTAACCATATATTTAGATGTGAAAAGGTACATAATAATAACCGGAATAGAAGCGATAATCGAACCGCCCATGAGCGGTCCCCAAGCGAAAACGTCGCCAACGATCATATCGGCCAAACCGAGGGTAATCGTCTTGTCCGTGCTCTTCGTGATGACGACGAGAGCGTACAGGTATTCGCTCCAACAGAGCGTAAAGGCGAAAATAAAGGTTGCTGCAAGCCCCGGCGCTGCTAGAGGAAGAATAATGCTGCTCAGCGTTCGGACCCGACTGCATCCGTCGATCATCGCCGCTTCCTCAATTTCATCCGGAATCGTTTTGAAATAGGAGATTAGCATCCAGGTTGCATAAGGAATCGTGATAGTCGGGTAGATCAACATTAATCCCCAGATGGAATTGCTTATTCCAATTGACGAAACTAGCATGTACAAAGGGATGAAAAGCACCGATCTGGGCATCAGGTAAGCGTACAAAATACCTCTGGAAATCAGTTTGCGTCCGCGGAACTTCAGCTTGGAGAGCGCATAAGCGGCAAGCATACTGACCGCGATCGAGAACAAAGAGACGATTAGCGAAACGATCAAGCTGTTCCTGACGTTCCCCAGAAATCCCTTCTCGAACAGTTTCTCGTAGCCGGCCCAGGTGAACCCCTTCGGCCAGAAGTTAGGCGTCAGATTATAAATCTCGCTTTGCGACTTGAATGACGTATTCACCATCCAGTACAGCGGAAACAGCGCGAACAGCAGCATTACAGCCAAAGTGACGTATACGAGAATCTGTCTGTTTATCGATTTATTTTCCATAGCTTATCACCTAGTCTCCTGAAGGAAGCGAACGTTTGGTCACATAGTTGATCAGCATGATCAATGGAGGCATCGTCATAATGGCGATGGCAATCGCTTTCCCTAGATTCATATTCAAAAATCCGATCGTGTAACTTAGCGTGGATAGGACTTGTGTGCCGTTATCCGGTCCGCCGCGCGTCAGCAACCAGATGATCTCGAAATCGTTCAGTGTCCAGATCGTGGTCATAACCGCAGCAATCACAGTCACTTCCTTCACCGAAGGAAGCGTCATATAGAAGAATCGTTTTATCGCCCCGGCTCCATCCAGCATCGCCGCTTCGTACATTTCCTTGGAGATCGACTGCAGGCCGGCGAGAATCGCAATTCCCATGAACGGAATGCCTCTCCATACGTTTACGACGATTACGGACAGCATGGCCAGATCGGGCTGGGCCAGCCAGCCGAGCGGACGGCCGATTGCGTTGATTTTCAGCAACAAGTAATTCAATACTCCGCCGACGTCAGAGTAGATCCACTGCCAAGTAAATACGGACACGATTGTCGGAATCGTCCAGGGTAGGAACAGTAAAACCCTAAATACATTGCGGAAAATAATTTTCTCGTTTAATACGAGGGCCATAATCATCCCGAATACAGTTTTTAAAAATACGGCGGCTACTGTGAAAATAACGGTGTTTTTAACGGCTTTCCAAAACATCTCATCTTTGAAAAGCTCGATATAATTGCCGAAGCCAACAAAGTTTGCGGCCATACCTACTTTTTTGTCCGTGAAGCTGAGATATAGCGCCCATCCAAAAGGCAACAACATGACGGCCAGCAGATAGATCAGCACGGGGCTCATCAGTAGATACGCCAGCTTGTTATCCATCCTTATTTTCAAACCCTATCCCCCTTGCTTAAGAGTAAAGGGATGACCTGACCGGCACCCCTTCGCCTCTTTCCTGTTGTGAATTATTTGTTGTAGATGTCCTGTACCTTCGCCTGTAAATCTTTGACGGCTGCCTCCGGTGTGTAGCTGGTTTCAAGCAGCAGCTTCTGGAACGAATCGTTGACGACCCGCAAATTGAACACTTCACCCGCCTTAGGATTATATTCTCCAGGATAGCCGAGGAAATTGAAGCCCTTGACCGATTCAACAAACGCTTTATTCCTCTCGTCCTGCCATACCGTTTCATTGGTAAGATCGGTGTAGATAGGCCCGGTCAACGGAGCGCCCTTTTCCACCCAAGTCTTGTACCAGTCGGGCTCAAGAATATACTCGATAAACCGCTCGGCCAACTCTTTATTCTTGGAGTCTTTGAAAATGCCGAGGTTATTGCTGATGCCGGGAATGAAAGTACCTTTCGGACCTGCCGGATAAGGCGCGATGCCCGTTTTCTCGTATAGCTCCGGATTATCCTTCTTGATCGTTGCCAGTACGCTTCCCACATTGAAGATCATGGCGGCCTGTCCGCTTAAATATGCTTTATTGTTACCGCTGTCATCCCATCCGATCGCGCTTGGAGGCGTGCTCTTGTCGGTCAGGAAAATGTCGCGAATGAACGAAGCCGCTTGGACCGTCTCCGGAGAATCGGCGATGACGGTTTTGCCGTCCTCCGTATCCACCGAGCCGCCGTAGGACCAGATAATCCCGCGAGTAAGGAATTCCGCATCCGAATTTCCTTTGCCATAACCGATCCCCGCTCCGTACAAGCCTTTGCCGGGATCGGTCAGCGCCTTGGACATCGTTCTGAATTCATCCCAGGTTTTCGGAGGACCGTCGAAACCCGCCGCTTCCAGCAGGTCCTTCCGGTAGTAAAGAACTTGCGCCTCCGTCCAGAAAGGGATACCGTACTGACCATCGCTAAAGGTGATCGCTTTCTTGAGGTTAGGCTGAATTTCTCCGTTCTTGCTTTCTAAATCGGCGAGGAGGCCTCTAACGTCCTCCAGGACGCCTTGGCCCTTAAATTGGCCGATTTCTTGGTAGCCGAAGAAGGAGACGTCCGGCACGTTTTTCGACTCGATCGCTGCGCTCCATTTCGGATAGAAATCCTCATAAGCGATAATCTCGACGGCAACATCCACATTGTTTTCTTCGCCGAACTGCTTCGCGCGTTCCACGATCAAATTATTTTGGTCCTCGAACAGCTGCTTTTTCATCCAGAACGTAAGCTTGCTCTTCCCGCCGCTCGGCGACGACGTGCCGGACGCCCCTGCATCGCTGCCCGCGTTTCCATTGCTGCAGCCGGCCAGAAGTGCAGAAAGCACCGCCACCGCCACCGTCTTCTTCAACCACATTTTATTCATTGTCGACCCTCCAGGTTGAGTTCTCTGCGAGCCGGCTTTGTTTCCGGCTACTAATTCATCATAAAACGATTGCAAATCGTATAACATGGCAACTATTTAATCCTGACGATACAAATTTAACACGATTATTGACTCGCCCCATCCCGAAAACCAGCGCCGCCAAAACCATGTCGCCGCTAATCCCGGAAAAACAATCGAAACAAACCCTCTTTATGGCTGCGAATAGCCTGAGCCTCACACAACTCAAAAAGCGCCCGTCACGGGCGCGCCTGATCAATCTCCACTCCTCGATTCCAGCTTCTGTCGGTATTCTTGCGGAGTTAGCGAGTAATATTTTTTGAACACTTTGTTGAAATAGTTCGGATTCTGATAGCCCAGCCGTGAGGAAATCTCATAGCTTTTCATCGCCGGGTTTGCAAGCAGCGACGACGCCAGCTCCATCTTGAGCCGCAGCACATAATCGCTCAGGTTTTCGCCGGTCTGCAGTTTGAAGATTCGAGACACATGAACCGGGTGCATAAACATATGATCCGCCAGCGTCTGCAGCGATACGTCCTCTACGAGATGCTTTTGTACGTAGCTTTTGATTTTCTGCACGGCGATCTCCCGATCGTCGCTCGCTTCGTTCTCCATGTTCTGGCGAAGCATCGCAAAGGCGTCGAAAATCCAACTTTTCAGAGAGGTGATCGAGCGGCTCGGCAGCGCCCCGGCAACGTCGGACAGCGAGGGACCGACCATGACGGCAAGCTCTTTGCCGTTCTTATGCGCGAACGAGACGAAAGAAGCGTATACGAAGAAGAAAACTTCCGTCAGATGCTCCGGCGAATTCGCCCATTTCTGATTAAGCTCGCTCCAAATGTTCGTCAACTTCTCCTCCGCCAGTTCCCAGTTGCCGGATTCCAGCAGATGGAGCAGGAGCGGCGGCTCATACAGCCGCTGCAAGGAATGCACCGTCTGCTGCTCGATATCGTCCGACACCTGCACGAACAATCCGGTTTGATTCCCGATTTGTCGACGAAGAGCCACCAGCAGATCGTCGTACAGGCGCTTCACATCCCGGGGATATTCTCCCCACTTGCTGACAAGCACGGATACCGAGCCCCGCAAGTAATGATCGACGCTCAATTGCAGTTGAGACGCCCTATGCCGGAGTTCCTGCTCAAGCTGCTCGGGCGCTAAATCCTGGGCCGCCTGAGGAGTCGCAGTTACGACGAAAGCCAAGTATCCGTGCACGCTCTTGCAGGACCAGAGACGAAACAAATCCTCGAACCATTCCTCGGCCATATTGCCGATCGCGTACTCCATAAGGGACAGGCTGTAGAAATCCATTTCTAGCAGCTCGTCTTCCGCCCTTACCAGCATAATCGAGAATGGTTGGCCGAGCTTGACGTCAATTTTCAACGAATCCATACGCAGCTCCAACCGTTCGGGATAATGCTTAAAGCCCTGAAGCAGCTCGTTAAGCAGCTCGCCCCGCAGCTTCGGTAAGCTTTCCTGGAAAGCCTTCGCGACCCGCTCGTACATGCGGTATTCGCTTCGCTCCTGCCGCAAAGCCGCCACAGCAAGCTCAACTTTAGCCACAATTTCTCTGTCGCTGGCAGGCTTAAGCAAATAGTCGAAGGTTTCATGAGCCATCGCTTCCCGCGCATAGGAGAACTCCGCATGACCGGACAGCAGGATGATTTTAATTTTCTTCCAGCTTCGTCTGACCAACGCAAGCAATTCCAGCCCATCCATACCTGGCATACGAATATCGGAAATCATTACGTCCACCGAATTGGTATTCAAGATTTCCAAAGCTTCGGTGCCCGAATAGGCTTTGAACACTTTTACGACCCCGATGTCCGCCCAAGGAAGAGTTTCCGCCAGACTGTCGACTACGCTCGCTTCGTCGTCCACCACCAACAGTTGATACCCGTCCTGCTCACTCACGTTTCCTTCCCCCTGTCCTCCCAGATCAGTTCTACCCGAAATCCTCCTAACGGAGACTTGCCGAGCACCAGCCCCGACTTGCCGCCGTACATATAAATCAGCCGTTGATGAATGTTCCACAGACCGGTGCCTATATGCTCGTCCATCGGTGCGCTCATATCCGATTGCAGCTTGACCAGCTTCTCATCCTCGATCTCGGGTCCGTTGTCGTCCACGACGATGCGGTTGACTCCGTTAGCTTGATCGCCGCTCACCAGAATGATGCCGGAGCGAACGCTGCTCTCTACACCGTGAATGACCGCGTTCTCGACCAGAGGCTGAAGCAACAGCCGCGGAATTTCCAAAGCCCGCATCGGCTCGGGAACCTCAATTTCAAACTGAAAACGCTGAAGGCGCGCCGATTGAATATTCAAATAGTTTTCGATCAACTTAAGCTCCTCGCCCAGCGTGGTCATCGTGCTTTCCTGCCGGGTCGTGTAGCGGTAGTATTCTCCCAGATTCAGCGCCATGTCGACGACGGCCTGCTTATCCCCCAGATTGGCCATGCTTTTGATGTAAAAGAGGCAATTGTATAGAAAATGCGGATTGATCTGCGATTGAAGCTGCTTCAGCGTCGCTTCCTTAGAACGCAGCGTCTCCTTGTACACCTTGTCGATCAATTCCTGAATTTGCTGGGCCATTTCGTTAAAACTGGTGAACAAAAAGTCGAACTCGTTGCTCGGCTTCTTCGTCAAGCGGTACGAAAACTCACCGTCCTTCATGTGCCTGACCCCTCGCAGCAACAAGCTAATCGGCCGCTGGACGTTGCGGTAGAGCAACAATGCAGCCAGCACGCTTAACGCCATCAGTAGGACAACGGACGAATAAAACAGGTTGCGGCTCTTATGGATCGGCGAAAAATAGCTTTCCAGCGGAACCACATCCACCAAATACCAGCCGAGAGAAGCGGATCGCACATAATGGACGATATATTTTCCGTTGCCATTTAACGTAACATTAAAGCTGCCTTCGCTCTGCAGGATTTGTCCTTCCAGCTCCGCCGCCGTTTGCTTCACAGTGGCAAAATCACCGTCAAAGCCCATAATCGGCTCTTCGCCTGGGAAATAGAGGAACGGCTCGCGGGCTTCCTGCTGCTTCAGCGACACAAGCATGTTTTTTAGATTGACGTCGTTGAAACGGACTTCCACCAACAAGTTAGCATGGTCGGTTTCCTGCATTCGCGTGAACAAGTTTTCCTTAATCCCGAAAGTCAAAGCATTTTCGTGCGACCATTCGCCCAATCGACGGTTGCTGATGACTTCCTCGTTGTACTTGGCGGAATAATCCGTAGAAACAACTTCTCTCGAATCCCGCAAGTAAAAAATAATTTGGTTGCTCCACGCGCTCGTCGTCGTCTGCATGTTCATCATGTCGACGATCCGTGATTGCCGTTGCAGTTGCATGCCAGGATCGTCCCTGCCCCTGCCCTCCAAATATTCTCGAATGCTGTAGTCCCGGCTGGCAGTCACGGAATGCTTCACGAGTTGATCGACCATCATGTCCATCTGATTGACGGAAAATCCGAGTCGGCTGCGGTTCTGATCTTCGATTGTATCCCGCACCGCGTCTATGCTTACCTGATTGGAGTACCCGTATAGCAGAATGATGGGAATCAGCAAACACAAAATCAGCACGGTCACTTTGCCGAACGTTGTGATTTTCATAGATTCTTGCCTCCGCAGCATCGAGATGAATCTAATTAAAGCAAAATCCGGTGTCCCTATCAAGGAACACCGGATTTTGCTCATATAACGTCGCGGCAACGAGGTGGGGGGGATATCATGAAGGGTTAGACCCCTTCAGCACGTCCGATCCGAACCTCCTCGACTTGCTCCCTATCCGACCGCG
Source organism: Cohnella sp. (assembly GCF_041641335.1). Classification (NCBI taxonomy): domain Bacteria; kingdom Bacillati; phylum Bacillota; class Bacilli; order Caryophanales; family Paenibacillaceae; genus Cohnella; species Cohnella sp. The sequence goes on from NZ_JBEPYQ010000050.1 coordinate 20,219, forward strand.
GACGGCTTTGCGCGTTCTTTTATTATTTCGCGATTCCTGCCTGGAGATTTCTCCATACCGTCTTGTTGCTGTACTGCTTCGTCGAGCTGATATCGGGACCGAACCAGCCCGGCGCCCGGAAGCTCTCGGCCTCTTCCTCCGATTCGAATTCGACCTCCAGCACTCTAAGCTCGACTTGGTCGTACGTATCGATCTCGACGGTCGTGCCGCTCCAATCGGCCGTCGTTCTTACCTTCGTCAACGGAATCGCTCCCGAAGCCCGAATGAGCTGCTCGTATAGGCTTTCCGAGATCGAATATTCGATCTCCTCGCGCACGAGGCCGTTGCCCCTCTTGAACGTATGCGTAAACTCGTGCTCTCCCGAAGCCAAGTCTTTGATCTTCCGGACTCTCAGCTCCTGGGTGTCGTCCATCGCGAGATAGGTTTGCTCGATTCGCTGCTCCTTGATCAGGACAAGCTCGCCCTCTCTTACGAGGGCGTCGGGGAACTCCGTCATCAGAAACTTTCTTTCGATTTCCTTGGCCATCTGCAAGTGCCTCCATTGCTGCAAGATACGTAATCCGTTCCGAATGTTCGCGCCGCTTCTTCCTTCCATTATAGCACATCCCTTAACGCGTTCCCTGAAAGAGCCTCCGAATCGGGAATCAGGCAGTTAGATAAAAAGCTTGATAATAATTATCATTATTGTTAAAATAAAAAGGCAAGAGAGCTCGGCAAAGCCCTCTCGCCTTAAAGCAGGATGAACAACGATTATTTCACTTCGAAGGTGACGCAATCCGTTTCCGCAGAGCGATCCGCTTCTTTGACGCTGTTGCTTACGATCTTGATCGAAGCGGCGTTGCAGCGATTCTGTTCTGCCCAGAACCGGCAGGAATTCACTTCGCAAAGCACGTCTTTAGCCATGGAGATTCACCTCCTTGTTTAAGTTAAACGACCGTGCGCATCGAAGCCGATTTCGAACAAGGTGACGCTTGTCCGAAACGAATTCGCCCCTAATCTCTAACCGTAGAGAGTAGGGTTATTTTGCGTTTAAGCCATTATATATCCCAATATTAACAAAACGGAGCTTAAGAGGCAACTAGAGTCTGCGCCGGAAGACGCGCCGCCTCCCGCGCGGAGCGCCCGCTCGTCATTCGCATCCGATGTCGTCCGACATCACGAATCCCGGACGCGGCCGACATTGCGGTTCCTCAGACATACTCGAAGTGAACGTCGTCGTACTCCTCAGCGGCCTCCTGAAACACGTCCAGAATGGCGGAGTAGCGCCCTCCCTCTTCGGAGTCGGCCACCCATCGGATCTCGACTGGCCGCGGCAGGTATCCGGTTACGCAATCCCATAACGCGTCCAGGTTGCGGCCGTAGGTCTCGGGCAGCTCCAACTCCCGCTTTAACCATTCGTGCACATCTTCATGTCGATCCGCCTCAGACTGTCTCAGTTCTATCACTGTGCTCATCCCGGCGGCGGGCCTCCTTCCGTAATATCGGTAAACGACCGATAATGATCGGTCGTCATATAGATCAATCCGTCACTCGAGAATACGATCCGATCCGCGCCTCTCGGTCCGCCTTCATAGTTGATATCCGCTTCGTACCAGATCCGGTTTTTCACCTTGGGCAGCAGCCCCTCCCGATTGCCGAAGCGATCGCCTCCGATGCTCTTGCCCGGCGCCACCTTGCCCAGGTTGCCCTCGGAGGGTATCCACCCCAGCTGTTCCGCTTCCTTCTTCGTTATAAAATTGTCCGGAAGCGTTCCATGACTTCGGATGTAATCGGCGACTTCCTTAAAACCGGTGAGCGGAGCTTGCCGGGAAATGTCTTGCGCCCCGGGAGCCTCTGCCGAATGAGACGCGATTCCTTGCGGCGAATCGACGCTGATCTGCCCGCAGCCCGCCAGCAGCACCGTGATCGCCGCCACGATCGCGGCCAGCATCGGAACCGCAAGTCGCCTCCACGCTTTCTTAATTCGTTCGCTCATCTTTTCTCCTTGTCTATGCCCCTCGAGCTATTTTCAGAAATCCGACCAGATCTCTGTTTCTATCATAGACGTAACTTTCATCGACGGAAAGATAAAACTATCGCGAGTCCGCTGCGAGGACTATTGCTTTTGCTGTAGAACCCCAAGAGACGTTGATCTTACCGTCAGTCGGGCTTGTCCTCCGATACCCGAGGGAATCACTCTCTTGCCATATATATTATCCAAGGTGTTGGCGACCTGAAGCTCGATTCGGTTCGTGCCGGGAACCATCCATGGCGTCACGTCCCAATGGTACGGAGGCCATAGTCGGACGCCGGCGTCCTGGCCGTTCACCCTGAGCCGAGCCGTCTCCCGGACTTCTTCAATCTCCAGTTCAACGGAGATCTCCTGGCCGCCGCTTTCTTCCGCCGCAGGCTCCGGCTGCCATTCGAAGGTTTGGCTATACACTCCCTTCCCCGACAGGTAAGGATATCCGCCATCCGTCCAGTAGCCCGAAAGACGAGCGACCGGGCCCGTCAGCGCTCCATCGTCCGTCACCGAGAAGTCGCCCGTCAGGAAAGCGGGAAAGGCAAAGTTGGGCATCGGTTCAAGCAGAGAGAAGATTAATATTTCAATCGTATTGTCGCCGCCTCGGAGCAGAGCGGAAATCTCCGCCCATTGATAGAACCGATCCTGCCATTGCGCCGGCTCAAGCGCGGGAAGCCGCTCCCCGTTCACGAATATCTCCACGCTGCGGCGGCGCGACAGAAATCCGATATGCGATTGGATCTCTTGCTTCAGGTCGTCAAGCACCAAATAGACGCCGCGCTTGCGTTCGCCTGGCTCTGTCTGCCCACGATCTATTCCCGCCTGCGCTTCGATCCATTCGTCCCGGACTTGAATCGTCTTCCGGAAGGCGTTGACCTGACCGGGCATTCGGACCGGCATTCTGGCCTGACGGTCGTTCATCGTCACCTCCCAGCAATCCAATATCAGCGCGTTGGCGTCCTCCGGCTCGAAGCTCCACTCCGGGGAAAGCTCGATCGTTCGCACGCGGCTCACCCGATATTCGGAAGCCGGCTCTTGCGACGCTTCCTCGAATGTCTGAGCCACGATTCGCAATTGCCCCGGAGCCAGCTCGAATTGCAGCAGCTCTTGTTCGCTCAGAGGGCGAATCCCCCCCGTTTCCAGCTCCCATTCCTGCAGCCCATCTCCGGATGGCGAACGATATTGAATCCGAACGGGGAGGGCCGACCAATTCAAAATCCACGTAAACAGCCGGTCTGCCATCCGCTTGCCCGTAATCACCACCTGCTCCGCGCTTGACGGGGGTACGATCCACGGCTTGCCCGGATCCCCGTCGTCGAGTCTACGGCGCAGCTCCTCGCATAATCCCGCAGCATCGTCGCCGCTAAGCTGCTCGGATGTCATAAAGAGCGTTCGACCGTCTCCGTACGAATGCCAGCCTCCCTCGCTGACGGTGTTCGGAAACAAGGAATCGATCTCCTTCGCCAGCTCGGGATCGTTCGCGACGAACGTACTGTGAACGGGAAGCTCCTCCAGGGCGATCAGCAGCCCTCCCGATCGGACGAAGGCCTTCAGCTTCCGTGCCGTATCCAGCCCCATGACTTTCATAGCCGGTATAATCACAACCGGATATTCGCCCTCGCAGTTCGGGAAAGTCAGTCCCGTCTCCGACGCCGTTCCGTCTTCGATCTGACATTCGTCAACATATTCGAAATCCAGCTGGTTGCGAATCAACCTGTCCGAGAGGAAGGAGAACAATTCGTCCGCATGCAGGCTCTTGAAGGCCTTTCCGTCCCGGAACATCTCCTGGTATACGGTGTGGATCGGCGACAACAGCAGGATTTTCGATACGGATTCGCCCAGGCTGCCGAGCATGCACAGTCGGCCGGTATAGTCGGCGAAGCTTCGATAATGATCCCAATGCGGAGCATGGTAGAACTCGGTTTGCGGGAAATCGGTTTTGCGGTACCCTTCGAACGAACGCCTCGCACACCACTCGCCGCTTGCCCTCCAGACGAGCGACGGAAGAAGCGCATTTCACGGACAGGATTCGGTAAGGATTCTCTTTCGTCCCTATCCCCTTTGTTAAGTAATCCACGCCCGGATAGTGGAATTGCTGCAGCACCCTCGTCTGGTTCCCTTGAGAGCGCGCCTGTCCCCAAAGCGGCTCCTCCAACGTATGGCCGATGTAGGCCAGCCCCCGCGTCTCGCACCATCGGCTCAGCGTGCCGTGATAAGCGTCGACGTACCATCGCGTCAATGCGCCGTAGTAATGCTCCCGCACGGTATGGCTGCTATCGTCAAGCTCGTAGAGAAGAGCGCCTAACAACGGACGAAGCGAATACCCTTCTTCCGCTTCGAACCTGGAGAGCATATCCCGCGTCCAGCCCAGAACGTATCCCGGCAAGTTATCGTTCAACGTTCGGACGGAAGTCCGGATGGCTTCCGTGCCGAAGAAGCCGTCATGAATCATCAAGCCCGGCTCGTCGGTGAAGACGCCCCGTATCGTGCGGCCGAAATGCTCCCGCAGTTCAAGAAACGGCTCGTAACCGACATTAACGAAGGCTTGCACCGCCTCGGGGTTCATCGTATCCAGATAGTATCCCGCTCCGAAGGTGACCTTCTCGGCAATCTCGCATTCCCAGCAAGCCAAGATCACATACTTCCCGGACTGAGGGGGCGCCCAGCCCTGCGACCGCAAGTGCGTAATCTCGTACGGCTCCTTCGCCAGAACGACTCGCTCGCCTTCCTCCCGAAGCACGCGGTAAGCGAGAATAGCGATCAGCTCGTTATTCTCCTCGTCCCGAAAATCGAGCTGTACCGTCTCTGCGCCCTCGTGCCGCCTCTCCTCCAGACGCAAATAGCGCATCCGATACTCCGGATGCCGCCTCGTCAGCTTTCCGCCGAAGGTGCCGCTTGGCCAATTGTCTTCATCGTACAGCCATACGACCATGTCCCGCTTCTTGCACTCCTCCGTGCAGAAGGCCAGCATATCCAAGTATTCTCGCGACATATACTCCGCGCTCTTGCCGTGCCTCGAATGGAGCACGACTCCGCCGATGCCTTGCCGTTTCATCTCCTCGAGCTGCCACTCCAGCTCTTCTTTCTTGTAATCGTGATTCAGGAACCAGAACGGCTGCGGCCTGTATTCCGGTGAAGGATCGGAGAACTCTCTTTTCAAGCCTTCGAACAAGCTCACGTTAACACTCCTTTCAGTATCCGCGCGACGGACATGGACGACCAAAGCGAACAACGAGACAGCCGGCTCGCTCGCACGTTCCGGTGTCTCGTGTCCTATTATTGTATCATCTGCTCAATCTCAACTTCAGTTCACTGCCAGCGGCGCGAAACTCGATCCCGTTTCCGACGCCTCGCTTCCCTTCGGTCAAGAGAACCGGCGGCCGCGCCCCCTCTGTTCCGATCCGGTACAAATGGCCATTGAACGCGTACGCGATGCCCTCCTGCTCCAGTTTCACCTCCGGCAGTTCGGGAGTATCGCCCCAGAGGAGACGGAGTCCCCAATCCAGCCAGTCGGCGGCAAAGCTCACGCCCTGCTCCGAGCAGCGAATATGAAGCGTATGCTCGTCTGCCAGATGAAGGCGCAGCGCGAGCTCGCCGTCCGTCGATTCGTCCGTGTCGATAGCTCTCACTGCGATCGGCAGCTCTCTCCCTTCATTGTCGAACGCGACCGGACGAATGCCGGCGGATACGCGCTCGTCGCTCCAACGGGCGCTGTCCACGACCGGGAGCGTGTCGTAATGGCTGTTCCGGTCCGGACATACGTCCTGCAAGTACCTCTCTTCATAGTTCTCGTCGAATAGATGAATGTCTCGAATCGAGAGCTCACCACCGTTATTCAACAGATTCATTCGATAAAACCGGTTATTGTACCATACGGATTGACGCCCTTCGTCCCGCCAATCCGAGAGTGCGCAGATGGATGCGGCCGGCGTGACCGGATACTGCCGCCTGAACCATCTGCCCGACTCCGCCAACGTCTGGACGGTCAGCGCCCCCTCCGCCTGCTTGGCGGCGAGCAATTCCACCTGGTCGATTAAGCCGTCCTTCATCAGCGCCCAACCGAACGAGTTTTCTTGTCCGACCTGAGCGTAGCCGAAGGACACTTGCTCGGAGCGGAAATTGACGTCGAAAAACCATCTGACCCACTTCGGTATGCCGCCTCCGCCTTCCTCGCCCGAATAGACCGGCTCTAGCGTAATGACGCTCTGTCCGTTTCCGCCGAGCTTGGCGTCGTATTGGTAGATCGGATCGCTGCCCAGCATGCGGAACACGGGAACCGGGATTTGGCCTTCCGCCGTCTGAGCGGGCATGAAGCCGTTCTTCCGACTGGGGTAGTAGGCTTGATTATAGTAGCCTCCCCATAGCGTATAGCCGTCCGTTCCCCACTGATCCTTGCAGTTGCAGGAAGCGACAATCTGGTATTTGTCCCACAAATATCCGAGCAAATGCGCGTCCAGGAACCAGGAGCCGACCGATTGCGGGTAATGACCGAACACTTGCCGGAAGTCCTCCATCAGCACATCCGCCATCCGTTCTCTCTCCCGCGGCGTATAGCCGACGGAGAAGGCGATATGGGCGTGCCAATCCCAGGCGAATCGGCCTCTCCACGGAATGCCGGCCTTCTCCGCCAAAGGCTGAACGACCTCAAACCATACGCCGATCTCCTGGGAAGCATTCGCTTCTCGATGAAGCAGATCGGTAAAGGCCGGTTGAATCAACGCGTCGTATTGAAGCAACCACGTCGCCCGCAAGCCATGCTTCTGTACCAGCGCCAACTGCTCCCTCACCGGCTCGAGCAGGTCGATCGGCTCTCTCGGCTCTACGCCGCGAATAAAATTGATGATATTGACATGATTCGGTGCGACCGTTGACGTTGAATTCAAGATTTCACGCTCCACTTCTGTTATTCACCGACGATCATCGGCTTATCGTTGTATACATTGCGAGGCAAAGTGCGTTTGACCGAAATTTCGATCTTGCCCGCCGGCGTATCGCTATAAGCCTTGAATTGCTCGTTGAACTCCTCGTTCGTCTCTTCGTCGTGGCCGCGAACCTTCATCTCGTTCAGGAACTGGTTGTAAGCCGTTTCGAAGTCCTGCTCGTTTTTGGCCACAAGCATCTTCGCATAGTACTGCAAACGGATATCGGCTTGCACCGGCGTATACTTCTCCACCTTGCCTCCGATAATCGGCTTAATCCGGTTGGCCTTAGGGATCAGACCGAACGTTCCTTGCTCGTGGTTCAGCTCCTCCGCCTGATAGAGCATGGCGTTGTAAGCGGGCCATGGCGATTCCATCGTCTTGATATGCGTGTTGCCGACGCTTGCGAAATTTTTCCACCACCAGAATCCGTGCTCCGTGACGTTGGCCATGCCGCCTGCGTCCCCTCCCCAGAATTGAGGGCCTCTGAACACTTCTTCGTTGACGACGACGGCGCCGTTCTCCATACGATAAGCGCCCATCTCTTCCATTCCGTACTCCATCAGGATAAAGGCTTCCTCCGTATGCATCCAATCGATCCCTTTCATCAGCCGATCCGGATCCTTCGCGTTCGCGCTGATTCCCGCTCCGTTGTTGCCGAACGGGTTAAAGTTCGCATATTGAGCCGGTTTGACGCCGGGCAGGGCCGGAAGCTTCGTGGGGAAAAACCAGCCGGCCGGGAAGCCCTGGGCTTCAAGCTCCTTGTACGAGATCGCTTCCGGAATCTTGTTGTTTCTAAGCAGCGTCAGGTTCGGATTGTCCCATCCTCCGGAGAGCATGGCGCCAAACCGCACATTATTCACTTTCTCCAGGAACAGATCCTTCTTCTGGAAGGCCGTTTCCTTATCCAATAGGACGTTCAAGTTCATACGATTCAGCCATTGGAACGCTTGTTTGAATCCGGGAAGCTTGTAATCCTGAATGACCGTGCCGTCGTCCTGCTCATTCCAGCCATTGCCGGAGCTGCTGACGCCGAACATCGACAGTACCACCTCGAGGCCCGCAAAATTCTCGCCGCCGAGCGACAAGGGAATGACGTCTCGTCCTTGTTCGTCTTTCATCCCCTTGATCGCGTTTAGATAGCTCTCAAAGCCTTCGAGCGTCTGCAAGTCTTCAAAGGTCATGCCGACTTTCTCCAGCAGCGTATTCTGAACCCACAGCCCCTGGGCATTGCCCTGCCAAGCGGAAGGTTCGTCTACCACCTGCTCGTACGCCGATGGCACGAAGTAAATATGACCGTCCGCCGCCCGCCAGTTATCGATGATCCGGTCGTCGATCTTGGCCAGATTCGGATATTCGGCTTCATTCTCGAAGTATTCGTCCAACGGAAGCAGCTTGTCTTCGTCTATCAGTCTCGACCAAATCAGGCTGTCGGAGGGCAGAATAATCGCATCCGGGAATTCGCTGGCCACCAGCTTCAGGTTGATTTGCTGAGTCAGGTCTCCCCCATTGCCGATCTCCACTTTATCCCAAGTAATCCCCGATCTCTTCATGACCTCCTGAGTGATCTGCCCTTCCAGATTGACAGGCGTCGTTAGAGCTGGCGCGTATAAAGAATATTTCGGCTGCTGAGCCGCCGCGCTCTCCTTCCCGCCCTCGCTTGCTGAAGGGGATACACCGTCTTTTCCGCTGCAGGCCGCAACCAGAGATGCCGTCAAGACCAATGACAATGTCGTTATCGCGCTCTTCTTAAACTTGATTCCCATACTGAATTTCCCCCTTATGTGATCGTTGGATCAACTATGAAAAGTTTCGAATTGCACGCCTGCCGGCGCTACTCCTTGACCGAGCCGATCAGCACGCCCTTGACGAAAAATCGCTGTACGAAAGGGTAGACGAATAGGATCGGCAATATCGTTATGACGGTGGTAGCCATGCGGACAGACTTGGAGGTGATCGCATCCGGATTGTACATGCTGGTTGAATTCGCATTGGCCAATTGGCTGGCGCTGATCATATTGCTCGCTTCAATGGTGCTCATAATTCGCTGCAAGTAAGTGGGAAGCGGCTGCAGGGACAGATCGTTCACAAAGAAGGCTCCCGTAAACCAATCGTTCCACTGTCCGACGGCGGTAAATAAACCGAGAGCCGCGAATAAGGGTACGGAAAACGGAAGTACGATGTGAAAATAAATTCTAGTATAGCCTGCCCCGTCCAGTTTAGCCGATTCTACCACGCTTTCGGGAATGTTGTTCTGAAAAGACGTCTTCATGACGAACATATTCCAGATGCTGAACATCCCCGGAACGACGTAAACCCAAAAGCTGTTGATCAGGCCTAAATTCATTAGCTGCAAATAATAAGGGATCAATCCGCCGTTGAACAGCATAATGAACAAGAATAAAAGCAATAGGAGCTTTCGTCCGGGCAATTCCTTCCTGGACAAGGCGTAAGCGACCATCGACGTGACCAGCAGCGAGCCGATCGTCCCGATTGCCGTACGCGCCACCGTGATCCAGAACGCGTTGATAATCGTATCGTCGGACAGGATGACCCGAAAGTTATCTAGCGTAACCGCTCTCGGCAGCCAGTAAATCCCGCCCAAGCTCGCGTCTCTTCCTTCGTTCAACGAAAGAATCAGAATGTACCACAAAGGGTAGGCGCACAGAAATGCAAAGAAGCTTAGAAACAATCCGTTGAATACGTTAAAAGTGCGATCCGCCAGCGTTAGCCGTCCCATTCGCTCACCCGCTTTCCTACCATATCCCTTCGCCCCCGATCCGTTTGGATATCGCGTTGCTGAGCAGAAGCAAGATGGTCGAGATCACGCTCATCACTAGTCCGATGGCCGTCGTTTGGGAATATTGGGCCTGCCCGATCCCGATTCTCAGCACATAGGTGTCGATGACTTCGGCTACGCCGATGTTGGCCGGATTGATCATCGCATAAATCTGGTCGATACCGACGCTCAACAAACTCGGAACCGTTAGAATGAGAACAATCGAGATGATAGGAACCAGGCTCGGAAGCGTAATATAGCGCATCTGGGCGAAGCGGCCGGCCCCGTCCATGACAGCGGCTTCATAAAGCACCGGATTAATGCCGGCGATCGCCGCCAAATATAAAATCGTCCCCCATCCGATTTCCTTCCACATACTGCTTAGAACGAAGATCGGACGGAACCACCCTTCCGATCCCATAAAGGCGATCGGTTCGACGCCGAAGGCTCTTAGCAGCGAGTTGGCCCCGCCGCCGTCAATCGACAGGAACGCATCGAGAAAACCGATAACGACGATCCATGAAATAAAGTGCGGCAAATAGCTGAACGACTGAACGAAGCGCTTGAATCGCATTGCTCGGACTTCATTGATAAGCAACGCAACTAGGATCGTCGTCGGGAAAACGAAGAGCAGCCGGAGCAGCGTTAACAAGAAGGTATTTCCCGTCGCTCTCCAGAAATCCGTGCTGGCCGCGAACTCTTCGAAGTTTTGCCAGCCTATCCAGGAGCTTCCCCAGATCCCGTCGCGAAAGCTGTAGTCCTTGAAAGCGATCTGCAGCCCAAGCATCGGAATGTAGTTGAATAGCACGATAAGCGCAATGCCCGGCAAAACAAAGGCGTAGAGCGGCAGCAAGCCTTTCCTTGCGATAGCATGGAGTGAAGTCACTTGCGGAGATTCCCCTTTCTTCAGCTGAATAAGTCTTGCCGACCGGTCATGATGCTGTGTCTATTCCGCGCGTGAGTCTCATTATAGGCAACGATAGAAGCGCTTACAATAATCGCAATGCACGATAAATTACGCTATGACGCTTTATTCACTCGGACTTGTCCCAAAAGAAAAGAAGCGGCGGGCCTTCTGCGCCCGCCGCTCCGATGAGTTAATCTTGCTGGGAGATTCCCAGGTACGTTCTATACTCTTTGGGACTCCATCCCGTCATACGCTTGAACAGATTCGTAAAATAACCGATGTTTTGGTAGCCGACGTTCTCCGCCACCTCATATAGCTTCAGCTGCGGCTGGCGCAGCAATTCCTTGGCTTTGTTCACCCGGATTTGAATGAGCTGGTCGGTGAAGGACACGCCCAGCTCGGACCGGAACAGCGCTCCCAAGTAATTGGGACTCAGGAAGACCGACTCGGCCACCGAGCGCAAGGACAGGTTCTCCGAATAATGCTTATGCATATAATCCAGCGCATTCTGGACGACGATCTGAGAGGGACTTTTTTTCTTGTCCGCAATGAAATCGCACAAGCCGGTGATGATTCGCACCGTCTCCTGCAGAAGCTCCGGCTCTTCCCTGCAGGCCAGAATCTGCTCCCACAGCTTCTTCTCCGGACCGATCCGGCGACCGACGTCGCCGATCTCCGCCGCGATGCGGTTGGCGCCGCTGGTCAGTTGGAGACATAAGCTTCTGAGCTGGGTCTCGTCGATCTGCAGGTTGCCGGCAATTCTGCGTACGATCTCCCCTAGCAGGCTCAGGCTGCTCTGGCTGTCTCCAGCCGCGAACACTTCGAAGAAATCGCCGATCAGCTCTTCCGCGCTCTTGTCGGGGCTCTGCCCGGTCTCTTGCAGATCGCGCCAACTGAAGGTTCGCTCGTCGTTGCCGAGAAGCCTCCGATTAACCGCTCTTTGCGCCAACAGGAAGCTTTTGCTCAATTGGCTCAACGTATCGACGATCGGGCCGGCTCCAAGGCTGATTTTGCAGCCCTCGATCCGGGCGGCTTCGCGGCCGAGGCAGTCAAGGAGGAGCTCCGTCTCGCGCTCGAAATCAGACTCTTCCTGCTGCTGCAGAAGAAGAACGATATTGCCGCGCTGCGTCGTCATCCTCTCCTCCAAAAAGGGACCGCACTGAAGCGAAGCCGTCTCCCCGAACGCTTGTCCGACTTGAGAAACCCGCTCCTCTCTCGAGCCGGAAGCGTCCGTGTCCGGCTCGATCACGACGACGAACACTCGCCGCAGGCCCTTCCGCGAGAACATCCCGAGCGCATCGGCCCGTGCCCGGATCGCCTCTTCCCCGATAATCAGCCCGTGCATCGCTTCTTGAAGCAACTGTTCGCGCGCGATCGGCTTGAAGGCGTCGAGCTGCTCCTTAATCCGTATATCCTCTCTCATCTTCGACAATTCCTGCCTCTCCGCTTCGCAGATCCGCTCCAGAATCGCCGACAATTCTTCAAACCTGATTGGCTTGACCAGGAACGCATCGACGCCAATGTCAAGCGCCGACTTGGCGTAATCGAACTCTTCGTAGCCGGTAACGACGATGACGCGCAGCCGGGGGTTTAGCTCTCTCATCCTGGCGGACAGCTCGAGCCCGCTGACTCCGTGCATTCGTATATCCGTGACGAGCAGGTCGGGAACGTCCTGCCCGGCCAGCTCGATCGCCGAACCCGCATCCTCCGCTTGTCCGGTGACGCGCATGTGATACCGCTTCCAATCCACATGTCTAATGATCGCGTTCCGCTGGCGTTCCTCGTCGTCTACGACAAACACTTTAAAATCCATGTCAGCTACCTCCTTAGGAATCACCCGGTGAAGCTTGAAGGGCGCCCGGCTGAAAAATTCGCAATTGAATCGAAGTGCCTTCTCCGGGAGCGCTGCGGATGCCGAACTCGAACGATTCGCCGTAGTGCCTCTTCAACCGTTCGCTTACGTTGTAGATCCCGAATCCCGCGCGTTGCTCCGCTTCGTTGGCGTTCATCATCAGCTCCTGCAATTTTTTTGGCGTCATCCCGCAACCGTTATCCGTGATTGTAATGCAAAGCATTTGATCGCGCAATCTCGCTTCGATGGTCAGCTTGCCTCGGCCCCCAGTATGAACAAACGCGTGCAAACATGCGTTCTCTACGAGGGGCTGCAGCGTAATTTTGACGATTTCGCAGGACAGGGCCTCTTCCTCGACATCGAAACGAGTCGTTAATCTGCCCGGGAATCTCGATTCGTGAATATCCAAGTAGGCGCGAACGTGCTCCAACTCATCCCGCAACGGCAGAAGATCAATTCCCCGGTTAAGCGCCAAGCGATAGAACGTGGCCAAAGCATCCACCGTACCGCTAATTTCGGAAGAGCCGACGTCCATGGCCATGCTTTTAACAAGCGCCAGCGTGTTATACAGAAAGTGAGGATTGATTTGCGCCTGCAGCAGCTTCAGCTTCTCGATCTCGGCTGCGCTCCTGGCTTCGGAGATGTCCTGAAGCGACCTCTCCAATCGGCTGGACATGTTGTTAAACTCTTCTTCGACGTCGGCCAATTCATCGTTTCCGTATACTTTGACGGTAAGTCCCATGTCTCCGTCCCGCACCCTTTTCATTCTTCGGATCAGAGAATTAAGACGGTTGGACACTTTAAGGCCGAAGCTGGTAAGCACGGAGAACGTCAACAAGACGAACACGATGCTGACGGCCAGCGCCGCATTTTGGATCGATCGCAGCTTCTGCCACAGCTCCTCCTGGCTGACGACCGTTATAATCTTCCACCCGAGTCGGTTCGTTTCGTATACGACCATGCTCTGCTTTCCGTTGACCTTCGTCGGATACCAACCTCTCAGCTCTTCATAGACCCGATTCCATTCCAGAACTTGCCCAATCGTATCGCCCGCCTGCCGGTCCATGAAATCGGTTAAGAGGTTCCCCTGCGCATCAGCGACCGTAATCCAGCCTTTCTTGAACTCCAACGGATTGGACAACTGATCGAACAGCGCCCGGTTCGTCACTTCCATGTGAATAATGCCGAATTTTTCGTTGGTCAAATAATCCACAAGCCATATGCTCAAATGCAGAGTAGGCTGACCGCTCTCCCCCCGTTTCTGGAAGTGCCAGTAAAACTGCCGACCGCCTTTTTCCATCGCGGGATACCAGATCTCCGACTCCGCCTTGTCCAGATTTAAGATCGTTCCGCCGTCCTCATGCAGGTTGGAATTGTTTTTATAGAATTGGATTTTCCTCATCGGAAAATACGCCCCGATCCGGTTGACGACCGAATTGATCTGCTGGATCGCCACGATTTCTTCTTGGAGAGAATGATACGGCTGGATCAGGGCTGTCGTTATTCTAGGATCAAGCGCGATCTGCATCAGAATGTTCTGGTAGCCGATCACCCGGTATTCGATGTTCTCATTCAGCTGGTAGGCAACCTTTTCTAGCATTTCTCGGCTTTCTTTTTGGGCCAGGGGCAAACTCGTGGAAAACAAATAATATCCGAAGACCAGAACCGGAAAAATCAGAAAAAGGATGACGATCACGATTAATTTGTGTAAAAGTCGAACTCTGCGCCAATATTTGAATATCATCCTATCGGCCTTAGCGGAACCCCTCGGCGGTTCCATCCTTTCGATCAGCATGCTTGCTGTTTTATCATAGTCCTAACTGTCTGCCACGGAAAGAGAAAAGATTCGCAAAGACGCGGCTACAGCTCAGCGGACATGGAAAGCGGAAGTCCGGGCAGCGAAGATGAAGATCGATGAGCCCTCATAACGACTTTGATAGAGAATATGCAAGATCATCCACGTCTGGCCGATAGCGCTCCCTGAGGCTCAACCGGGAACGAGCCCTTCCTCGTATGTCAAGACTGCCTTACAAGCGGCCCGGTCGCAGCGACTCATTCCTCCGACTTTCCGTGCAGACGATTGAGAAATTGCACGGCTCGCGGAGTCTTCGGATGATGAAGCACCTCTTGAGGGGATCCTTGCTCGATGATCCGCCCGTCGTCCATGAGAAGAACGTGATCGGCCACATCCGCGGCGAATTTCATTTCGTGCGTGACGATGGCCATCGTCATCCCTTCGGCGGCCAGCTGCTTCATCACCTTCAGCACTTCTCCGACCAATTCGGGGTCGAGCGCCGAGGTCGGCTCGTCGAACAGCAGCACCTGCGGGTCGACCGCCATGGCGCGCGCGATGGCCACCCGCTGCTGTTGTCCTCCGGACAGCTTATGCGGGTAGGAATCGGCTTTGTCCGCCAGCCCCACCTTCTCCAGTTGCGCCTTCGCCCGCGCTCTGGCCTCGCTTTTGCTCCTCTTCTGCACGGTCACTTGCGCTTCGATCACATTTTCAAGAGCGGTCATATGCGGAAATAAATTCAGAGACTGAAATACCATTCCCGTCGCTTTGCGCAGCGCTATAATGTCCTTCCCCGATATTCGGGCGCCCTCGCGAAACTCGAAGGCGTGATCTCCCAGTTTAATCGAACCCCGGTCGGGCACCTCCAGCAGATTGAAGCAGCGCAGCAGAGTCGACTTGCCGGAGCCGGAAGGACCGATGATCACGAGCACCTTGCCCTTCGGGAGACTGACGTCGATTCCCTTCAACACCTCGTGAGAACCGAAAGACTTATGCAATCCGCGAATTTCGATCATCGCGTCGCCTCCTCTATACGGCGGAGAAGCGTTCCAGCCGCTTCTCCAGACGATGCTGCAGCACCGACAGAACGGAGCTGAACGCCAAGTAAATGACCGCCGCTTCGCTGTACAAGATTAACGGCTCGTAGTACAAAGCGACATACTCCTGCGACTTGCGGAACATCTCCGAGAAAGTAATGACGGATACGAGCGACGTGTCCTTCACCAGAGCGATAAAGGAGTTCCCGAACGGAGGCACGGACACGCGCGCCGCTTGCGGAAGAATAATTCGCCTTAAGGCTTGCGTGCGCGACATGCCAAGCGAATATGCCGCCTCCCACTGTCCCCTTTGAATCGACAATACCGCCGCTCGCGCGATTTCCGAACCGTAGGCGCCCACGCTGAGCGACAGCCCGATAACGGCGGATACATACGGACTGAGAATGATGCCCGCACTGGGCAAGCCATAAAAAATAATAAACAGTTGGACCAGAAGGGGCGTTCCCCGGATGACCCACACGTAGAAGCTTGCGATAAACTTGGGGACCATCCAGTCGGACAGCCGGACTAGCGCCGTGATTACGGCGATAATCAAGCCCAGCGCGAAAGTAATCAGAGTGAGCGGGAGGGTGAAAATAACCCCTGCTTCCAACAGGGGCCAGAAGGTATCCTTGATAATCTGAATCTGACGATCGTCCATCGTTCCCGACACCCTTTATAACGCCTTTTTTATTTGGATACGTCCGCCCCGAAGTATTTCTCGGAGATCGCCATGTAGGTTCCGTCGCTCTTGATCGCGGCGAGCGCTTCATTCACCGCTTGGACCAAGTCGTCGTTGCCTTTCCGGAACAACGCGGCGCTGGAGGAAGCTTCGTCCGTCTCGTCTACCGCTTTAATTTTCACGTCCGGCCTTTGCTTCTTCAGATCGAGGAAAGACAAGTTGTCGTTAATGGTCGCGTCCGCCCGCTTCGACAGCAGCAGATCGACCGCCTGATTAAAGCCTTCCGTGCCTACGATCTCGGCGCCGTTCGCCTGGGCGATGTCCTTCAGATTGCTCGTCAGCGATTGGGCGGACTTCTTTCCTTTCAGATCGGTCAGCTTCTTGATCTCCTTGTTGTCCTCATGAACGAGGAGCACCGCTTTGGAGACGATGTACGGATCGGAAAAGTCGTATTTTTCCTTGCGGTCGTCCCGAATGGCGACTTCGTTAAACACCGCGTCGAATCTCTTGGAATCCAGTCCGGCAAAAATACCGTCCCACGGCGTCTCGATAAATTCGGCCTCGACTCCGAGACGTTCGCAGAGCGCTCGCGCGATCTCCACGTCGAACCCGACTAAGCGTCCGTCTTTGTCGTGGTAAGTGAAAGGCGCATAGGTACCTTCCGTGCCGATCTTCAGCTTGCCGCTCGCCTTGATCGCTCCGAGAACGCCTTGTGTGGAGGGACTTGAAGGCGCGGCCGAATCGGCGGGCGCCGGGGACGCGGAATCCGGCTTGATGCCGCATGATGCCCCCAGCAATAGAGCGATCAACGCGAGCAAGCAGACTAACGGATACGTTCTTCTCACCGCAAAAAAATCTCCTTTCCGTGAAAAAACCGGCAGTTGAATTGATTAAAGTATGCGCTAAACGAGGCAATCTTATTGCACGGCTGCAATCATTCGAAGATTCGTCACCTACACCGGCCTGTATACCTGGAATCGCCATATTCTGGAACACGAAGATTACGAGATGATGCGTCCTCTTCTCGTTGTGCCGCGCGGCCGATTCTAGCAGTTGCGGAACCTCGGATACGATTATTCGTACTATATTTATACAACGTATCCGAGGAGGTAATTATGAAAAGCAGAAAACCGTTTCGTTTTTTATCCCTGACGTTGGTCCTTGCCATGCTGGCTCCCGGGGGCGCCTGGGCAGCCTCCGCAAGCGAAGAAAACCCGACGACTTACGAAGCTACGCAGAAAGCAGCATCCGATGCGGCTGAACTCCTGACGGGGCAATACGGCACGACAAGCGTGCAGTACGCGCTGATCGATCAAGGCCGGATCGTCGTCTCCGGACAGTCCGGCATCAATGACCAGGAAGGCAAGAAGCCGCTCTCGGCGGATACGATGTACGGCATCGGTTCGGTGAGCAAAGCGTTCACTTCGGCGGCCGTGATGAAGCTCGCGGACGAAGGCAAGGTCGATCTGGATGCGCCCGTCACGCAGTACGTTCCGGAATTCAAAATGGAAGACAAGCGGTACAAGAACATTACGCCGCGCATGCTGCTGAACCATTCCGCCGGATTTAACGGATCGTCGCTGGCAAACGCTTTTTTACTCGAGGATAACGATACATACGCGCACGATACGCTGCTGGAACAGTTGGCCGGACAGAAGTTAAAAGCCGATCCGGGGGCTTATTCGGTCTATTGCAACGATTGCTTTACTCTAGCGGAAATTTTGGTAGAGAAAGTCGGCGGCACGGATTTCACGTCCTACATCCATCGTCATTTTACGGAACCGCTGAATATGAAGAATACGAAGACGCCGCTGGATCATCCGAGCGTGTCGGCGATGGCGGGACTCTATCTTCCCCACTTCGCCAACCAGCTGCCGAATGAGACGGTGAACGTCATCGGAACGGGAGGAATCTACTCTACGGCGGAGGATCTCGTGCGATTCTCGCAAATTTTCACGGGGCAGGTTGAAGGTATCCTGTCGTCCGAATCGGCGGAAGAGACGGCGCAAGCAGAGTATGCACGAGGATTCTGGCCCCAGGATGCCGATAACTCGGTCAACTACGGACTAGGTTGGGACAGCGTAGATCTGTTCCCGTTCGGGAATTACGGCATTCAGGCTCTGGCCAAGGGCGGAGACACCATTCTGTATCACGCGGCGCTGGTCGTTCTTCCCGGGAAGAACATGGCGGCGGCCGTACTTTCGTCCGGCGGCTCCAGCACGACGAACCAGCTTCTGGCGAGCCAAATCCTGCTCAATGCCCTGAAGGAAAAGGGCGAGATCGGCGAGTTCATAGCGGATAAGTCGTACGGCAAACCCTTCAAAACCGATATGCCTTCGGAATGGCTGGAGTTCTCGGGAATCTATGGCTCTACCAATCAATTGATCAAGGTAGACATCTCCGAGGACGGAGAAATGTCGATCTCCCTTCCTCAGATGCCGGTTTACCCGGCCGAGATTTACGCCTATGCGGCAGACGGCTCGTTCAGGAGCGCGGACGGAAGCGTAAGGATCGACTTGGTGAAGGAAAGCAACGGACGTACCTACCTATGGACCCGTCAATACGCCTCTCTCCCGGGACTCGGCCAATTGGCGTTGTCGCAGTATTCCGCCGAGAAGCTCGATCCCAACTCCGTATCCGAGGAGACGTTGGCGGCTTGGACGAAGCGCGACGACAAACGTTATTATCCGATCAACGAGAAATATACGTCGCTCTCTTATTTGCTGGCCTCGTCGGTGCAGATTCAGTTGATCGAAGAAGCTCCGGGGTACGTACTGGATAAAAAAATAACGGGACCGAATACGGCAGCTGCCGACCTGTACCTCCCGGCTATGGGCGGAAGGGATGCCAACGAATTCAACTTTTTCGAGGAAAACGGCATCGAATATTTGAAGCTCGGAGGCAGTCTGTTCGTCGGTGAAGAGGCCTTGAAGCCGATCTATTCGGGCGGCAGCTCCTCGCTCACGATACTGGACAACGGGTACGCCAAATGGTTCTCGATCCCGGAAGGCGCCGCTGGTAAAACGATGAAGGTAACCCCTTCGTCCAAGGGCTCTTATGCCGTATACGACGAGAACGGGATTTGCGTGGATTTCGGCGTCGTCAGTCCGGACCATACGACCGTGCTGCCCGAGAACGGCATCATCGTGTTCGCCGGCGATGCCGGAACGAAGTTTGACATCCGTTTAACCAAGTAGCATTGGACGGATAGCTCCCCTGCTCCCTCGATGTCTTTGCATGCGGCGCGTAACGAGGAACGCCCTTTCGTTTCCCGACAGGAAGCGGAAGGGCGTTATATTTTTATCCTTTGCTCGACCATAAATCGGTGTTGATCGTTCGCCGCGTTCCGTATTCCAGCTTACATCCTGCTATACGCGTTTCCTCGAAGTGTGCTTTGCAATCGCCTCAATAACGATGTCCCAGTCATCGCAATGAAGCTCATGCCCCGTACCTTCCAGGGTCAGCAATACTGAGTCCAGAATCTCGTTAGTCAGATTTTCCCCGTGCTCGTAAGGAATAATGGGATCTTCCGTGCCGTGTATGATCAGAGCAGGCGCGCTGATTTCGCCCGTCCTTGTCAGATAGGATTCTCCACCTGTCAGCAATCCGTGATTGTTCATGCTGGCGATATTTTTACTTCTTGCCCATTCTCGTTTAGTCAGCAAGCTAACTTTGTTCTCGTCCAAGGCATGTTTCGAACCTACGAGAACTCTTGATCTGCCGATCGCAAACTCGACTACCGATCGTTCGTCGGTCCAATCTATTGCCCCCATATTCGAGAAAAAATTCATGACCTTTTCCTCCATTGGAGGGAGATGCGGAGCGAAGTTAGACGTTGCTAGCAGGGTAACGGTTAGAACTCTCTCTGGATGCCTCAAAGCGATCATTTGAGTCAACATGCCGCCCATGGACATGCCCGCGATATGCGCTTGCTCGATCTTATACGCATCCAATACCCGGATGGCGTCATCCGCCATGTCTTCGAAAGTATACCCGGGTTGACCGGGTTCGTAGGTTGTCGAACGTCCGACGTCACGGTTGTCGTAACGAATGACGAAATGCCCCTCTTCCGACAGACGCTGGCAGAATTTCTCCTCCCACCAAATCATTGATGACTGGGCGCCCATAATCAGCAAAATAGCCGGATTGGCTTGCTGTCCGAAGCTGTCGGTACAAATTTCGATTCCATCCGCTTTTATTAATCGTTCGTTCATGTACATTCCTCCAAGTATATATAAAATATATAACATAAAAAACACAGGCTATCGGCCTGTGCATGAAGTAATCGAAATTGAATTTGAGAATGAACGCGCTAAGATCATTACCCTGTGACGAACTGGCAGTCCGGCATCGGATAAATAATAAGGGGGTTCATTCTAAACCGGGTTACCGTGAAGGCAAACCATTCTTCGATTACAATGCACACAAAATAGCCTTAAAACGCTATTCCATTCCCTGTGCGCAAAATATCGAAGAATTAGTTTAACACACGTAACCCCTCCGTCCCTTTTAATTAAAGCAATCCTAACATACGGCGAGTTTTTGAGTCAACTTCCGAATGATGCCCCGTATCGAACACGGCGTTCTCATAGCTTTAACAGGAACATTTGATCTCATTTCATGTATAAGGTAAGATGAATTTGTACAATTGAATACCTTGGGTGGGCATGGTTTCCCTTCGAGCATATGCTTTCGAAGTAAGTTTCCTTCGGAAACTTTGTAGGAGGTGAAGCCATGGAAACGAAAGACGCAATTCTCATCATGATCGCTTTTTCAACTTTTGTCATTGCTCTTCTAACTTACATCGCGAATAACTACAAGAGAAAGTAAAAACCCACCCCAAGGTTACTCGCCAAAGGTGGGCTTTTGTCGCTGAACTTGAAGGGACATCCCATCCAAGCCAATTGTATAGGCCGAGTGTTCGCAGCACTCGGTCTTTCTGATGCCATTATAACATATGCACACCAAATAAAACAATTGCCAAGTACCGACTTCACTATGCCTGAACGCAAGTAACTACAAAGAAAGTAGAAACTCCCTCAGTTATAGGAAGTTCAATCGGAACAGTTCTCAGTATCCCTTGAAAGCTATCTGAATTGCGCATTGGGAATGTTGGTTGAGTTCTATGGATTTTCAGGCTTATTGACGTCCCCAGCAGTTACAGAATCGGACTATACTCGCCGCTAAAATGAAAAGTGTAGTTGTTGTCGATTCGGATGTATCCGAGGATACAGCGCCCCCGATCTCTATTCACAACGCTTGAATAATTCCGATTATCCCTGTTCCCCTCAGCGACTGTTATTTGTTTCTCATCGCAAGCTAAAACAATCCCAATATGGTCATGCGGATCGTTCGAAAGCAGCTTGTCATAAATCACGATATCCCCGCGCTGCGGAGCAAACCCGTCGTGTTCATCGTGATACAGAAAACCCGTTTCAGACAGTTGAGCCCACTCTAACCAAGCGCCCACACCAGCTAACCTGTATACACCGTTCGGGTATCGAATCGGCAACTGAAATCCGGCTTGCCAACAACAATGATATACAAAAGCGGCGCACCAACCGTTTTGCAATTCTTGATATACGGCCGTGCCGGGCCAATATTTGCAGATTTCCCGGTATCGTCGATCCCCTGGCACCCCAGCTATGTTCAGTCCCGCCAACGTTTCCGCAATATCAGCCAGCTTACTGCGTCTATCCATGTCTTGACGATCCTCTACGCCACCAGGGCTATATTCTTCTCCCGGCAAATCTACTGAAATCGCCAATTCATGAAGCACCTTTCGCAGTCTGGCGGAATCCTGCGGTGCAGAACTGCGCCCCATATTTTGAAAGAAACCCTGCAATAGGCAGGCATCCTTGACGATCTCCTCATACGCACCATGAATTCTGCTTCTATCCTTCTGATAGAAGATCGCCCGCAAGATTGTCGTCTGCTCTTCTTGGGACAAGATATTCATATCCCTTAACAGCGGCCTCACGGCCTCGGAACTGTTGATACCGGGAAAATCGTCAATGCCGGCCTTATACAAGTAATAGTTGTGAAGCAGCCCCGCAATCGCCGCCAGTTCCTGATTCAACCCGCGTTTCATAGCGAGCATCGCAGCAAAGGCAGACACCCCGTACAGCTGAACGCATGACTCTTGTTTTCGAATCTCGCTAGGAATGGACATTATCATATCCTGAACAACGAAACGAACGCTATCAAGTCTCGTACTCATTCTCTCACCATTCACCCTTTTCTCCCCCTCGCTCAGAGCCTTAACACGATTATAGACTCGTCATTGAAGATTTCGCCGTTGTCACGGAAGCCGAAGCCTTCGTAGAGCTTTTTGGCGGCAACGTTATCGGGTTTATAAGGGATCCAGCAATACTGAGCCGGCCCTGCGGGAAAGGTACGGATAAATTCAAGAATCTTGTGCATGGCTTTCCGGCCGTAGCCCCGGTTCTGGTGTTGCTTATCGAGCATCAGTCGCATGATGCAGTAATTGTCAACCGCCATTGACGGTTCATCGTATCCGGTAATTCCATAAGCCAACATAACAAAACCAACCGGCAGCTCATCCGCATAGATAGCAAACGGAAACGGATGTCCCCCATTGGCAGCCAGAACATAACACGAAGCTACGCTTGACAGATTGGACGCAACAAAACGCCGTTGATCCTCGGAAACCTCCAGGTTAAATATAGCGCGTCGGTTTTCCAGAGTGATTTTTCTGAGCGTAATCATTCAGGATTCTCCCTTCATGGATCGTTTGCGCCGCGGTCGCTTATATAACATATAGCCTACGCCCAAAAAGAAATAGACTTATGTTGATTTTTTTTATAAGCTAGTATGTATCCATGACTTTTTTAGGGTTCTCCTTTTGGATATGACTGACTAACCGGCACATCATTGTGTCGGTTTTATTTTTGCGGCAAGCCTGCAAAGCGAGAAAATCGCCCCTGGCAGGATACCGAATGCCCTAACAAAAAAGCCCGCGCAAATTCTTGAAAGAGAGCGCGGACTTCAGCATCTCAAAAAGATCCTGAAACTTCCATAAGCAACAAGCGTATACCTATCCATATTTATCGGTAGCGAAGAGAGGATCGGGTGCCCATGAACGTTGCTGTCAAACTTCGGCGATTGAATTCGAGGCTATTTATTCGCTGCAGGTGGTTCAAATCCCGCCCAATCGTCCTTGTATCCGAATCGATCACTCTCACAGAATTTATACCCACAAGGAAGCGAAGCTGAATGCCCTGGTCGCCGAAATCGCGTCCGTCCATGCGACTGGAAGGCCGATTTTGATCGGCACGTCGAGCGTCGAAGAGTCGGGCATTTTGGCGGAGCGCCTTCGTCTAATCGGCGTCAATTGTCATGTGCTTAACGCGAAAAACGATTCGGAAGAAGCCGAAATCATTGCCAAAGCAGGAGAGATCGGCGCCGTAACCGTGTCCACGAACATGGCCGGGCGCGGCGTGGATATACGGCTTGGCGGCGGAGACGCGAAGCAGGCGGAAGTTGTCGTGAAGCTTGGCGGCCTGTATGTCATAGGCACGCTCGCGAACGAAAGCATTCGAATCGACAACCAACTGCGTGGGCGTTCTGGTCGTCAAGGCGATCCGGGAGCTTCCGTATTTTTCGTAAGCTTGGAGGACGATTTGATTTTGCGGTTCGGCATCGACAAAGCGATCCCCTCCTCCTACAAGAAACTCAAACAGGACGAGCCGCTCGACGAAGCGCTGCTGCGCAACAAAATCGGCCACATTCAACACGTGATCATGGGCCAGAACTTTCACATCCGTCAGGAGTTGAACCTTTATTCGGATATGGTGGAGGAGCAAAGGCGTATCCTGTATCAAGATCGCCTCGCTATTTTGACCGGCGAAACGCCAATGAGTCCCTCGGAACAGCGCGTCAGATTGTTTTATATGGACAAGTTTTGGTCCGAGCATCTCGCTTATGTTTCGTATATTCGCGAAGGCATCCATTTGGAAGGCCTTGCGAACCTCAACCCGATCGACGAGTTTCATACGCGAATTATCCAGGCGTTCGAAGAAATTCCAGCGAAAATAGAAAAAGAAACCTCGATCATGCTGGCAAGGCTCGGTCATTCGAACGATCCTTCCGAGTGGGAACGGTTAGGCTTGAAAAGTCCTTCCTCGACGTGGACGTATATCATAAACGATCAATATTCGCAAAAGTCCCTTCTAGCACCCGGCGCCATGGGTCCCGACTTTATCGGCGCTATCACGCTTGTCCTCAAGCCTGTCGCCAAGCCTGTCCTCGACTGGCTTTTTAGAACGCATCGTTGGCGGTAGGTGCGGTGTATGTGGAACGCGAGTACCAGCTTTCTTCGGAAGTTGATTCTAGGTTACGCGACGAAGTTTTAATGTTTCCAGCCTCTGTGCTTGTTCAAACGCTTTATGTAGAAAGTCTTTAGCCGATAAATCCCTATAATCCCAATTCATGGCCTCTATAGCAATCGCGCCTGAATAGTCCGTTGCCGCAATTTGCTTCATGGTTGTAGACCAGTCGATCGTACCGTCAAGAGGTAACCCGTGTTGGGCATAGCTGCCGTTATTATCATGCAAATGCAGGGCCATCAGCCGAGAACCATACATGGATAATAAGTCAGTGTCCGGATAATGGCGGTAGTGATGCCCGCTGTCATAGCAGAATCCGATGCGCAGGGAGTCCACTTGCTCCAGCACATAAGTCAAGTTGGAAAAGTTCCACAAATTCTCCAACGCGACATTGACGCCAAGTTGTTCCGCTTTTTCAGCGATTGTCTTCATTCTATCCAGACCTAATGCGTTACATGGATGGTTTTCGTTGGGCAGATGCACGACCATTGCCGGAATCTCAAATTCGGCGCAATCTGCCACACATTGCAGGTAGCAATCGGTTACGGCTTCTCCGTCCAGATTGTCAAGCCAGAGGCTGTTTTCGTTTTCGATTGGCGCGTGGATATTTTCTATAAAAAGACCCGCCTCCCGCGCAATTTGCGGCCCGTTACGGTAATCGCCCCGGCCAAAGCAGTCACGACCAAAGCCATCGCTCCACCACAACAAGACGCCATCAAATCCAGCCTCTTTTATTAACCGATACCGCTCCTGATTCTGCAATTCATAGCCGAACCAATCATAAATCGTAATCATAGGCATCTGCCTTTCTTGTTTTTTTCCATTATAGCTTTAAATTCTGCATGGCCACCATGCGATCCGGTCCTGTACAGCACGGGTAAAAACCCACCCCAAGGTTTCGCGGCCGAGGGTGGGCTTCGGTCTTTCTATTGCGATTTTAACAAGCTGTTGCCAAATACCGGAGCCAATCGCGACTCGGAAAGCTGATCGCTTAAACCAAAATATTCACAGAAATTCATGATCATCGGATTCCATTTGGACGGGTCAATATAATTAGGATGATCGCCCATCGTTAAAGCCTGATCCACGTGAATTTTCTCAATATGGACCTCCAACGCGACTAAGGAACTCGGCTCTTCGAATGAGTGTACCTTTACGAGCTTTGCCTCTAAGTGAACCGGACATTGCTGCACGCGAGGCGCCCTGACATCCCGCGACGGCAACGGGGTCAATTGGGAGATGCCGAACTTATCCGCTTCGAATCGATAGCCTCTGGCTGCCTTGGATTCCGGGACCGGATTGCGGCCTGTCAATAAAGTGAGACTTTCGATTGCTGGAATCAAGTCGACGGACGGCAAGTTCAGCACGCATTCGCCCTCTCTGATCAGGTTCAAGACGGTCTGCGATTTGCTGCTTAGCCCAAGCATGCAAGAACGATTCAGCCACCAGGCCGAAGACATCGGAGCCAAATTCGGGGTGCCGTCCTCGTTCATAGTGCTGATAAGCACAACCGAAGTGCCAAAGTACAAGATTTTTGGTTCGATTTCGACATGCATTTTCTCGCTTACAACTCCTTCCGTGGGGTCAATGTGCACCTACTATACCACTAGTCGGCAGGCGACTATGCGGATTTGGAATGAGACAGCAAGAAATCGAAAGACCGAACGGACAGTTTCAGTAAACCGTCTTGTTTGCAATCTGTTTAGCCTAAAGAGGGCCGCAACAGCCTGCCCCCTTGGCAACCTGTCACAGCCCTCAGAGCGACACAGCCCATTAAATCTTCTCCGCGCGTTCTCCTTTCCGGGAACCCCCTCTTCTTCGGATCATATACTGGATGGATGACCCGACGCGGAACGGAGGAGACGGGATGCCATTCATCCTGCGATTTACCGGCAATGACACCGGAGCGATCACGTTTACCGGAAATACCTTGGGCTTGAGCCGTTCAAGCACGGACGGCGTACCCGGAACACGCGATTATATCGGAGCGTTCACGACGGTGGACACGTCCATGCAGTTCGGCAGCTACCCCCCCGGAACAACGTCTGACTTCAACCTGGATAGCGCCACCGCGTTCCTGAGGTTGCCTGCTGGCAGCAGGGTGCTGTACGCGGAGCTCGTTTGGGCGGGAACATATAACGTTACCGGCGGGACGAACAATTATTTCGCCTTCATCGATAAATCGGTGTGGATGACAACGCCGGCAGGGACGACCTTCAGCATCGCGCCTGATCCCGCCACCGCCCAGATTTCCCATCGCAATGCGACCGATAACTACTTAAGATCCGCCGACGTCACCGCGCTGGTACGGGCGGCTGGCGCGGGCGCCTATAAGGTAGGGGGCGTAGTCGGTAATATCGACAACGGCAACAGCACGGCGAACAATGCGGGCTGGACGCTGTGCGTCGTCTATGAAAATCCGAGCCTGCCGTTCAGGAATCTGAGCCTCAACGTGGGCATTGTCGAAATCGCCTTCGGCAGCGATCCTTCGGTGACGACGATGTTGTCCGGCTTTGCGACGCCGATCGAAGGTCCGGTCAGCGGCCGGATGGCGCTGTGCGCCCAGGACGGGGACGCCAACAAGGTCGGCGATCAAGTGCTGTTCGGCCCTTCGGAAGCCAGCCTGGTCAATCTCTCCGGACCGAACAACTTCCTGAACAACTTCTTCGCTTCGCAGATTAACGACGACAGCGGGAACCTGGACACGACCGGCACGTTCGGCGACCGCAATCAGATCAACGGCGATCCCGGCACGCAGATCGTGGGAGGACGGCAGAGCTGGGACATCACGAACGTGGATATCTCCCATACACTGACGAACAACCAGACTTCGGCCGCATTCCAGCTCCGTACGACCAACGATGGCTACGCGGTACTCGTGGTGGGGATATACATCGACATCAACGCTCCGCTGATCGATGTTACGAAAAGCGTCGACGCCGAGGTCGCTGAGATCGGGCAGATCCTGACGTATACGGTCGTCATCTCGAATAGCGGCACGACGTCAGCGAACGCCATGTTCCTTCTCGACGGACTGCCCAACGACACGGTATTCGTTCCGGGCAGCATTACAGTGAACGGAGAGAGCGTGCCGGGAGATCCGGTCGCCGGAATCTCCCTTGGAACGCTGGCTCCGGACGAGTCGATCGTCGTGACCTATCAGGCGCTCGTCGTATCGCTCCCGGAGAATGGGCTCATCTCGAACCAAGCCGAGGTCGTCTTCGAATACCAAAGCATACCGGGCGGGGAGATTAATGTCGGCGACATCCCGTCCAACGTCGTCGTGACGCCTGTTAGGCCTCCCGACTACGAAATCGCGATCGATAAGACCGTCGCCCCCGCGATCGCCGCGCCGGGCGAGACCGTGGTCTACACCCTCACGGTAACCAACCTCTCCAACGCGCCGCTAACAAACGTCCGGGTGACGGATTCCGCACTGCAGTTCGATCAGGTCATTCCCTTCCTGCCATCCGACGAATCGCGAACATTCTCGGTCATTTTCGTCGTTCCTCCCGGAACAACCGCGAATACGCAGCTTCTGAACACTGCAATCGCGGTATCGGATCAAACTGGCCCCGTGTCCGCCGAGGCCATCCTGACAGTGC
The DNA here is from genome assembly GCF_041641335.1 of Cohnella sp. NCBI lineage: Bacteria > Bacillati > Bacillota > Bacilli > Caryophanales > Paenibacillaceae > Cohnella > Cohnella sp. The sequence continues at coordinate 48,142 of NZ_JBEPYQ010000050.1, forward strand.
TTGCGGCTCCGAACTTCGTCGTTCGCAAGA
>NZ_JBEPYQ010000051.1:0-47196 GCF_041641335.1 Cohnella sp.
GACTTTCATTCATGGGTCCGATGTATTGTTGCAGGGTGTTCAGCACTTCCAGCTGCAGAGGTTGAAGCGGCTTGTCCTGCCGGAACGAGGTAAACACCTGCCGGATATAAAAGTTCGTGGTATTATACAAATGCTTGGCTTCCTGACACCTTTGCTCGAGGTAGGAGAATAAGCGGTGGCTTGGCTTGATCCAGATCTGAAACGTTTTGTAGGTGGTTTCTGCCATGATCTCACCTCCTTCAACCCACGCACATATGTTCCCGTATCTCACTCCATTTTACCCTAATATGAATGAAATACATAGGCCCTTGGAAGGCAATTCGCAGCAGTTGCCGATTCACCACCCACTTAGCTCCTTCTTGGCTTGAAGCGGGCGTCCTCTTGGCGATTTTGATAGATAGGACATGCGGACATTCCTCCATAACGGTTCGGCTTGTTTGCTGCTCTTATCGTAGTCCTTTTTGCCGGAAGATTCTAACGGGGATTGTGACGATGTTGTCTCGTATTTTGGCGTGGAGAGGAAATTCGTTTTACAATAGAAGATGACGATATTGGAAAAGGACGAGGATAGAAGTTGGCGGACTACCTGTATGCGATGGCTTCCACCGAAGAAGAGCGCGGCTTATGCTTGCTCGAGATGCGTTGTTTGCTGGGAGCGGATGGCCGGTATAATCTGATCGGGAGCCGGGAAGAGGTCGAGCCCGGTCGCAGCCCTTTCATTAAAAATCGAATTCGAGTCCTGCTCGAGAGCGACGAACTGGCGGAATTGGCCGAATTGGCGGGCGCGGGCGTGGAGCTGGACGGGCGGACGTTCAAGGTGTCGGCGATCGATAACGACGACCCGGAAGAGCAAGGGCGCTTCGATTATACCCTTAAGCGCGAGTTGGAACGGGAGGTCGGATTTCGAATTCGCGGCCGGGCGGAAATGCGTAGTCCGGAGCTGGAATTCGGCTTCGCCCGTTTCGGCGGCCGTTGGCTGTTCGGGGAACTGGAGCGGGGGAATACGGATTGGATGAAGCACCGCGATCAACCCCGTCAATATTCAACGGCGTTAAGCAACCGCGTCGCCCGTTCGATCGTTAATATCGCCGTGCCTCGCAGGGCAGGCGTACGCGCGATCGATCCGTGCTGCGGCATCGGAACGGTGCTGCTGGAGGCGATGTCGCTGGGCGTCGACATCGTCGGAAGGGACGTCAATCCTCTGGCCGTTCTCGGAGCGCGGGAAAATCTGGCTTATTACGGCTACGGTTCTCCGTCTTCCGTAACGCTCGGCGATATGAGGGAGGTCGAGGAACGTTACGATGTCGCGATCATCGATATGCCTTACAATCTGTGTTCCGTTCTCTCCGACTCCGAGAAGACGGAGATGATGCGCAGCGCCAGACGCTTCGCTTCCAGAGCCGTCGTCGTGACGATCGAGGAGATGGATTCGTTCATCCGGGAGGCCGGGTTCGAGATACGAGACCGTTGTGCGGTGAATAAGGGCAACCGATTTTCCCGGCAAGTGCTCGTCTGCGAATAACAGCGAACATCTTATTGAAATTATGTCCGCTTTCGTCCACAATGGATGAAGAATATTAGGCTAGGCCATCTTGGCGTCAAGGAGAGAAAACCGAATATGAAGTATATAAGCACGAGAGGGAAGGTCGCGCCGATCGGCTTTATCGATATGTTCCTGATGGGACTGGGCGAAGACGGGGGGCTGATCGTTCCCGAGACGATTCCGGCCATTGCGGAAGAGCAACTGCAAGCTTGGTCGGGCTTGTCCTTCCAGGAAGTGATGTTTAACGTCTTTTCATTATATACGAACGGAGAAATTCCGGACGAGGACCTGCGCAAGCTGATCGAAGACAGCTACGCCGGTTTTACGAGCCCCGACGTGCTGCCGCTGACGAAAATCAACGACGAGCTGAGCGTTATGGAGCTGTTCCACGGGCCGACATTCGCGTTCAAGGACGTTGCCTTGCAGTTGATGGGCAATCTGTACGCTTACGTGGCGAAGAAGCGCGGCGAAGTGATCAACATTCTCGGCGCGACCTCGGGCGATACGGGAGCTTCGGCGATCAGCAGCGTTCGCGGCAAGGAAGGCATTCAGATCTGCATTCTGCACCCGAACGGCAAAGTCAGCCGGGTGCAGGAGCTGCAAATGACGACGGTGCAGGACGACAACGTGCTGAACCTGTCCGTGGAAGGCAATTTCGACGATTGCCAGCGCATTATCAAGGATCTGTTCGCCGACGTCTCGTTTAAGACCAAGTATCACCTTCGGGCGATCAACTCGATTAACTTCGTGCGCATTTTGGCGCAGGCGGTGTACTATTTCTACGCTTACTTGAAGCTGCCGGCAGAGGCTCGGGCGAACGGCGTCAACGTCAGTGTGCCGACGGGCAACTTCGGCAACATTTTCTCCGGCTATCTGGCCAAGAAAATGGGTGTTCCGATCAAACAGCTCGTGCTGGCGACGAACGAAAACAACATTCTGGAGCGGTTCATCCGCGAAGGCGTGTATAAGCCGGAAGGCTTCCGCAGCACGCACAGCCCGTCGATGGACATTCAGATCGCGAGCAATTTCGAGCGTTACCTGTACTACTTCCTCGGCGAAGACTCGGCAGAGGTCACGGCCCGGATGGATCGGTTCAAAGCGGAAGGCCAGCTTACCTTTACTGCGGAAGAAGTCGCGCGCATTCAGCGCGATCTGTCGGCCTACAGCGTGTCCAACGAGGAGTGTCTGGAGACGATCCGCAAGTATAAGGAAGAGCGCGGCTATTTGCTGGACCCTCATTCGGCTTGTGGCGTGGCGGCATACGAGCGCGCGGGCAACAAGAGCGACGGCGTCTTCGTCTCGCTGGCGACGGCGCATCCGGCGAAGTTCGACGAGGCGATCAAGCTGATCGGTATCGAGCAGGAATTCCCGGAGCGGATCTCCGAGCTGTTCGACAAGCCGCAGCGGCAAGTCGACGTCGACAATTCGGAAGAGGCGGTCGCGGCGCTGTTGGTGGACTTTTATCGAGTGGACGGCTAGATCGACAACAACGAAACGGGGGAAAATGGATTGCTTATCGGAGCGGTAGAAGCGGGCGGAACGAAGTTCGTGTGCGGAATCGGCAATGAAAAAGGGGAAGTTCTCGATCGGATCAGCTTTCCGACGGAACAACCGGAGAAGACGCTGGCGCAAGTAGAGGCGTATTTCCGGGACAAGCAGGTGGAGGCGATCGGCATCGGGTCGTTCGGACCGATCAATATCGACCGCGAAAGCGCTCAGTATGGTTATGTGACGACGACCCCGAAGCCGGGATGGTCGAACTATCCGATGCTGCCGGAGCTGAAGAAGGTGCTCAACGTCCCGATCGGCTGGGATACGGACGTGAACGCGGCGGCGCTCGGCGAGGCGACTTGGGGCGCAGCCAAAGGATTGAACAGCTGCTTGTATTACACGATCGGCACGGGCGTCGGCGTCGGCGTCTATGCCGAAGGCAACATGGTGCACGGGCTCGTGCACCCGGAAGGCGGCCACGTGCTGACGAGACGGCATCCCGACGATACGTACGAAGGCAAATGCCCGTACCACGGCGATTGTTTGGAAGGCATGGCCGCGGGGCCGGCTCTCGAAGCCAGGTGGAAGGTGAAAGGCAGCGAGCTGCCCGCGGATCACCCGGCGTGGGAGATGGAGGCGTTCTATATCGGGCAGGCGCTCGTGAGCGCGATTTTGCTGCTGTCCCCGAAGAAAATCATTCTCGGCGGCGGCGTCATGCACCAGCTTCAGCTGTTCCCGCTCATTCGCGAGCAGGTTCGCAGCGGGCTGAAGGGCTACGTCGCTTCGCCTGCTCTTGAGCCTGGCGGTATCGACCAATATATCGTGCCACCGGGTCTTGGCGACAACGCCGGCCTGTGCGGCTCGATCGCTCTTGGTCTTCGTGCGTTCGAAGAGTCGCGGAAGTAGAAAATTTGGGGACGTTAGAGGTCAACCCGCGAGGGTTGGCCTCTATTTTTTATGTGTAGAAGTGAATACTCGATGTTTTATGTCATTTAAATGTAATATTAACTTACATTATTGAAAAAGAAAAACGGCGAAGTAAAGAGAAGGGGGTAGAGAATTCAAGAGAAGAAGTGATGAATTCGCTTTAATACGAGGATTAAGGGTTTGTAATAAAATCTGACATAAACTTATGATTTGATTATCAACAAAGAATTAATCTTACATAGGAGGTTACAAACATGTCTTCTTCATCCGTATTTCGCAAAATCTCGGTCTCGCTTCTGGCTCTGGTGCTTCTCGTAACGGGCATGAATGCCGCCTTCGCCGCCGATGCGCCGGCTGCTTCGGCATCTTCCGAGGTTAAAATTCCTCCTGTCCCTTTCGCCTTCAAATCTTCTCCTCTTCCTAACGTCATGGTTATTGCTACGGGCGGTACGCTGGCCGGCAAAGCGGCCGACGAAACAAGCTTCCAGAATTACAGAGCAGGAACGTTCCTGATGGAAGATCTGGTGAAGCAGCTTCCGGACAAAAACAAAATCGCCGACGTCTCGGTCTACCAGTTCGGCAACAAAGGCTCCGGCGGTTACGCCATCGCCGATCTGTACGATCTGTCACTGGTCGTGGACCAGGCTCTGAAGCTTTACGACGGAGTTGTCGTCACGACGGGAACGGACACGATGGAGGAGATCGGGTATTTCCTCGATCTGACGGTACAGAGCGAGAAGCCGGTCGTCATCACGGGGGCGATGCGGCCTTGGGATGTCATCGGTACGGACGGTCCGGCCAACCTGTATAACGCGATCAAGCTGGCGGGAAGCGGGAAGACGACCTGGTTCGGAACCGTCCTGATGCTCAACGACATGATTCATGCGGTACGCGACGTCACGAAATCGAACGCCCATCGCATGGATACGTTCCAGACGCCGATCATGGGCGCGCTGGGATACATCGATGAAGAAATTCGCATCTACCGCGCTCCGGCACGGGCGTTGAAAGCAGGCAAAGAAGACTGGAAAACGCCGTTCGACCTGAAGAAAATCGCCAAGAAGGATTTGCCGATCGTAGGCATCGCCTACAACGGGCAAGAGATGAGCGGAGGCGCGATACGCGGCTTGGTCGCCGACGGAGCCAAGGGCATCGTCACTGCCGGCACGGGTGCCGGAGGCATTTCGTCCCTGATGGGCGAAGCTCGTAAAGAAGCGATCGGCAAAGGCGTTATCTTCGTCACGACGACTCGCACGGGTTCGGGCACGATCTACGGCGGCAGCGAAGGAATTATCGCCGGCGACAGCCTGAACGCCCAGCACGCCCGCATTCTGCTTATTCTTGCGCTGGCGTTCTCCGACGATTTCGAGACCATCAAAGGATGGTTCGAAGGAGTGGGCACGCAGGACATCGACGGCTCCAAGCTAGCGTCCTAACCCATATTCCGACTCTCGGGAAGGGGTCTCGAATTCCGCTGCGAAGCGGCATTCGGGGCTCTTTTCGCGTCTAAATAGATCGCGCTGTCGTCGGGAAGCCTATTGACAATTGTTTCTTTCTGCAACATTATAATATATGAGCAAATATTCATATGTTATGGGATGAGGGATGGAACATGTCCAAACGCACGCACGATCACAATCAAGATGGCCACAATCATAAGCATGCTGGTCACGATCACGATCACGATCATAATCATGATGACCACGAACACGATCCTAATCTTGACCAACACCCGCACGATCATGGCCACCGCCATCATCACGATCACGGCCATCATCACGGCATCGGAGGCCACCATCACCACTTCGACGGCAACCGCGACGGGAATAAAAAAGGCTTAACCATCGCGCTCATCATCACCGCGGGCATCATGGTGTTGGAGTTTGTCGGCGGTCTCGTCACGAACAGCCTTGCGCTGCTCTCGGATTCCGGCCATATGCTGAGCGACGCCAGCGCTCTGGCGCTGAGCCTAATCGCTTTTTGGTTCGCAGCCAGACCGGCATCTCCGAATAAGACATACGGTTTCTACCGGTTCGAAATATTGGCCGCGTTGTTCAACGGCGTAACCTTGTTCGTCATCGCCGGGTTCATTATGTGGGAAGCCTACGAACGTTTCTTCGCTCCTCCCGAAGTGTCGAGCCTGTCGATGCTGTTGATCGCCTCCGTCGGACTCGTCGCCAACCTGCTCAGCGCGCTAGCGTTAATGCGCAAAGGAGACGTCAAGAACAACCTGAACCTTAGAAGCGCCTACCTGCACGTGCTCGGAGACGCTCTGGGCTCCGTCGGCGCTATCGTCGCCGGGATCGTCATGCTCGCCTTCGGCTGGTACGTCGCGGATCCGATCATCAGCGTGCTCGTCTCGCTGCTCATTTTGAGAAGCGCCTGGAGCGTCATCAAGCACACCGTCCACATTCTAATGGAGGGAACCCCGGCGACGATCGACCAAGGCGCGGTCAAATCGGCGCTAACCGGTATCCCGGGCGTTCTCGACGTCCACGATCTGCACATCTGGACGATTACTTCGGGAATGGAATCGTTAAGCTGCCATCTGCTTGTCGAGGATGCCTCGGATCAGCAAAGCATTTTGCAGCAGGCCATTCGGACGATCGAGGAGAAGTTCAAAATCCAGCACTCCACGATCCAGATCGAGACGTCGGAGATCCGGCATATGGAGCTGAAGGTTTAGTTGAAGCCAAATACGGCCTTGCTCTGTCGGCCGCACAGCGTTAGAGTAAGGACATCGACCGCAGAATGGAGGAGGGCTTCGCATTGAAAATGCTGTTCCGATACAATTGGCAAGTCCGGGAGGAATGGTACGCATGGTGCGGGGAGGTTCCAGAGGAGGAGCTCTTGAAGGCGCGAACGGGAGGCGTCGGAGGAATTCTGCGCACGCTGTTCCATATCATCGACGTAGAGTGGAGCTGGATTCGCGAAATTCAAGGATACCCGGATTTTCAGGGCGAATTTGACGAATATCGCAGTTTGGAGAAGGTTCGGAAGCTGGACGAATCGTTCCGGGGCGACGTTCGGCCGTTCATCGAATCATGGGACGAAAGCTTGGAAAACCGGATATACGTCGATCGCGCGAGGGACGGTACGATCCGGAATCTCGCTTGGGGAGAAGTCATGAGACATGCGCTGGCCCATGAAATTCACCATATCGGACAGCTTTCGGTCTGGGCGCGCGAGCTCGGCAAACCGCCGGTCAGCGCGAACCTGATTCGAAGGGGATTAAGCGGGGTATAAACTCCTTTGCAGAGCAGTTGTAACAAAATTAACGTTTTCTAACCGTTTTTTAAGAAAAGCTTAAAATCCCCCGGATAACGGCTATTCTTTTCTTTTTGGAAAAATATCGGAAAAAACGGATATGTTATAGTAAATCCCGACAACGACGGTTCGATGCAACCAGAGATGCCCGGGAGGATTTACTTAAACATGAAAAACAAACTTGCGATAAAATGGGTGCTTGCGTGCGGCTTGGCGGTAACGGGATTGTTCGGGACGGCGATCGGAACTTCTTCCCAAGCGAGCGCGGCTACGCCCGAGTCATTAAACTTGCTGTCCTTCGGCAAAGACTATATCGGTACGCCATACAAATTCGGAGCCACGGCCGGCTCGACCGCCGCATTCGATTGCTCCTCTTACGTTCAGTACGTGTTCGAACAAGCCGGAATTTCCCTGCCCCGGACTTCGTCCGCTCAAGCTTCGGTAGGCGAGAAGGTCGACAAAGCGTACTTGAGCGTCGGCGATCTTCTGTTTTTCAAAACGGGAGGAAGCGGAATCAGCCACGTCGCCATCTACGCCGGAGAAGGCAAAATGCTCCACGCCAGCAGCAGCCAGGGAGTAACCGTCTCCAGCATGAATACGAGCTATTGGACGAAAGCCTACGTAACGGCTCGCCGCGTGCTCTAATCGTCAAAATGATAAACCATCCCTTTCGCTTTCGCGGGATGGTTTTTTTGTACATTTTCATATAAATGGATGGGCTTTTGCAGGCGGACGAAGGACATTGTTCTAAAGAATCGGTTATCGTCTCCCGAATCGCGCACGAACGGAGGGCGATGTTCTAAACAATCGGTTATCGTCTCCCGGATCGCGCACGAACGGAGGGCGATGTTCTAAACAATCGGTTATCGTCTCCCGGATCGCGCACGAACGGAGGGCGATGTTCTAAAGAATCGGTTATCGTCTCCCGGATCGCGCACGAACGGAGGGCGATGTTCTAAACAATCGGTTATCGTCTCCCGGATCGCGCACGAACGGAGGGCGATGTTCTAAACAATCGGTTATCGTCTCCCGGATCGCGCACGAACGGAGGGCGATGTTCTAAAGAATCGGTTATCGTCTTCCGGATCGCGCACGAACGGAGGGCGATGTTCTAAAGAATCGGTTATTGTCTTCCGGATCGCGCACGAACGGAGGGCGTTGCTCGAAAGAATCGCATATTGGCACCCTGGTTAGACGAGACCGTGACGAAAAGCTCTTCTACGTACGACACTTTCGATTAACTCCCTATTTGAACGAGCCCTTAAACGCCTTCTTCAGATCGTCGGTGCTCTCCGAGATGAGGAACAGCACTCGCGGATGCCGAACTCGTGGCGCTAGGCGGTACGTTGTTGTTCTTATCGGAATTGCGATTCTCGATGTTTGAATAACGTACGGTACTACTGACGGAATCTGGGCCGAAAATGTTGCGGATAAGCGCTGCGAATTTGCCATTCAGGTTGATCGGCTGTCTGTGCTTGCCCAATCGTTTGATCGTCACTTGCTGCCGAGCTTCAGAATTTCGCCGTTATCGACGAAAGTTGCCGTGTTGAACAGCATCAGAGCTTTCTCGATCCCGCTCTCTTCCATATAATCGCCGATGCTGCCATTGTAGAAGCGGATGTCGATGACGTGAATTTCGGATACATGTTTGGTCAAGAAAGGGACAAAGCTATGGGCGTAGGAATCCTTCACGACGAGCAGCTTGCCCAGATCGGCGTCCCCGGAATCGCTCTTAATGACGGACAATGCGTGGACTCCGCCGAGGAAATACGAGTACTTATCCTTTTTCGCCAGGAACTCTTGCGCGTACAAGCTCTTATAAGTCTTATCCGTGTCCGCGACGTACATCTCCGAGCCGACGGGCTGCTTCGGCCGGAACGCCTGAACGATGTCCGGATTCAAGCCGCCGAACTGCCCTCGCGTATGGAAGCTGCCGAGAAACGAGTCGCTGACGTTCTCGACCTCGAACTCGTCCAGCGCAGCGGCCGTCCAGCCCATCGTCGCGGCGTAGGCGGTATAGGCGTAGTACGCGCCGAGCGTCGTCCAGTGATGGTCCGTCCGGTAGTAGAGTGGCTGGGAGGAGTGCGGACGCAGGAAGTCAAAGCCGTTCAAATAATCGACGCTGTCCCCGAGAACCGAGCCCACGCGGGCGTTAACTTTCTCCTGCGGATAGTTGGGCGCTTTCCAGGGCAGGCGCTCCGGGTACATCCCGACCGAGGTCGGGGCGAGCAGGAAGAGGACGTCCGCTTCCGGATGCTTCGCGGCAAACCGTTTCACCGCTTCGGCGTAGGCATTGATCTTATTGTAATCGGGCTCGGCGAACTTCTCCAACAAGTACCCGTCCTTGCCCAGGTAAATGCTGTTGTTTTCCTGCTGCAGCCTTAATCGCTCCGCCGCCGACTTCACCCCGATCCAGTCCGCCCTGAGCGGAAAATGATCCGTGACGAAGCGTTCGGTCTCGTCCGCGAATTTCTTGGAAATCAGATTGTCCCAGGTGAGTCGGGGCATTTGCTGCAAATAGCGGTTTTCCAGCTCCGAGAACCGTTCGGTCGGCAGAGCCAGGAAAGCTGCGGACAGGAGGAACAGCGTGCCGGCGAACGACCCGACGAGCAGTCGGTCCGTGATCCGCTTCATAGTTCTTAACCTCCTATCAAAAACGAAAATACAAAAACGGGTTGAAGGTCGCATCCACCAAATAAGACACCGACAGCAGGAACAGAGCGCCGCACCCGACCATGCGCAGCGCGTCCCCGGTTCCGCCCAGACCGTCCGCCGCCAGTCGCCGCAGCTTGCCGTAGGGAAGGGCGGCAACCGTCAGCACGGCCAGCAGAATAGCGTTCGTGTAGGCGAAGTACATCGTTTCGCCGTTCCATAGAGGCTGGCCGGCCAGGCCGAACATCGCGGCCAAATATCGGCCGACTTCCGGCAGATCTTCGAACGCGAACAATACCCAGCCGACGAGAATGAGCAGCGCGGCATACAGATGGCGAACCCACCGGGGCGAGCGTTCCAGCAGCGACAGGCCGATCCATTTCTCGAAAATGAGAATGACGCCGAAGTACAGCCCCCAGAGCAGGAAGTTCCAGCTCGCGCCGTGCCAGATGCCGGTCAGCGTCCAGACGATCAGGATGTTGCGCAGCTGGTTGCTCGGTCCCTTGCGGTTGCCGCCGAGCGGAATGTAGACGTAGTCCCGGAACCAGGTGCTCAGCGAGATGTGCCAACGGCGCCAGAAATCGGTGATGCTCTGGGCGGCATAAGGCTTGTTGAAGTTCTCGTTGAACCGAAAGCCGAACATCAGGCCGAGTCCGATCGCCATGTCCGAATAGCCGCTGAAGTCGAAATAAATTTGGAAGGCGAAGGCGATAATGCCCAGCCATGCCGTCATCACGGGCAGCGTGCCGGCGTCGGCGGCAGAGATCGTATGCCAGAGCAGCCCAATATTGTTCGCGAGGAGCACCTTCTTGGCCAGCCCGGTCACGAAGCGGCGCACGCCTTCCGCGAACATCGCGGCGTCCACCTTGCGGCTGCGGAGCTGTTCGGACACCGCCTTGTAGTGCACGATCGGCCCGGCGACCAATTGGGGGAACAGCGCCACGAAGGTGGCGAAGTCGATCCAGTTCCGCTGCGCCTTCGCCGTCCCCCGGTAGATGTCCACGATGTAGGACATCGACTGGAACGTATAGAACGAGATGCCGATCGGGAGCGCCAGTTCGGTAAGCGGAATGTCCGTGCCGAGCCAACCGTTCAGGTTGCCGATCAAGAAGTCGGCGTACTTGAAGTAAGACAGCAGAGCCAGATTGACGGCGATCGACGCGGCCACGACCGCTTTCCGCTTCGCGGGCCCGAGCTTCGGACCGTCCAGAAGACGTCCGAAGCCGTAGTCCGTCAGAGTGGACACAAGCATGAGGACGATGTAGACCGGCTCGCCCCATGCGTAGAACACAAGGCTCGTCAGAAACAGCACCAGATTGCGGATTCTCCACGGGGAGCAGTAGTACAGCAGCAGGACGACCGGCAGAAACAGAAACAGGAAAAGGAGACTGCTGAATACCATCGCCGGTTACTTCTTCGCGAAGAAGCCGTCGAATGCGTTGACGAAATCGTCCGCGCTCTCCGAGATGACGAACAGCACGTAATTCCCTTTTACGACGAGCTTGTAATTTTTGGCGTTCTCGTATTGGTCCTGAAGGTACGTCTCGAATTGCTTCTGAACGTCCGCGGCGCGCTGCTTGACGGCCGCCTCCACGGCGGCGACGTCCTTGGCGTCCTTCACTTTCAGAATGGCGATCTCGTTCGTCTTCACGTTCATCATAGGAGTGCGGATCGTATAGTCTTCGAGCAGCGCTGGGTCCAGATGGTACAGCTGCTCCACCATCGCGCTTTCCAGTTCGACCAGCATCGGCTGTTCGATCCGCTGCAGCATCTCGTCCGCCATTTGCTTGGGCGGGGCCGAGGCTTCGGGCAGGGCGGGCTTGTTGTTATTGGAGCAGGCGGCAAGAGCCAGCCCGATCAGTACGGTCATCAGCAGCAGCGTTATTCTTTTAGTCATGGTGACTTCTCCTCGTCGTGTTGGTAGTTTTGCGAATTCGACACAGCCTCTGACGCAACCGGCGCGAAAAAGGTTACATCTGCGACTTATTTCCCAGATTTTACGGGAATTTAAGGTTCCGATTATCGAAACGCGTTATTATTTGGTTTATAATTGACTAGGTTGAAACCTTTTTGGCGGTACATCGTAAATGTAGGTAGTCGAGGGATGAGAGATTCATAGAATCCGGTCCCGGCGCAATCAGCCGAATTGAGTTTGAAGGGAGACCTTGCTAGACATGACGATTTCGCTTGTGAAAGGACAGAAAGTCGATCTCACGAAGGGCAACGCCGGATTAAGCAAAATTACGGTAGGCCTCGGTTGGGATCCGGTCAAGAAGAAAGGGTTCTTCGGTTCAAGAACGGTGGACATCGATTGCGACGCTTCCGCGCTGCTGCTCGACGAGAACGGCAAGCTTCGCGACAAGCACCTCGTGTGCTTCTACAATCTGAAGAGCATCGACGGTTCGGTCGTTCATTCCGGCGACAACCGGACGGGCGAAGGCGACGGCGACGACGAGCAAATTACCGTCGATCTCGCGCGCGTTCCGTCCCACGTTCACAAAATTCTTTTCGTTGTGAACATCTATGACTGCGTCAACCGTAAGCAAGATTTCGGATTGGTCTCCTCGGCCTACATTCGCGTGCTGAACCAAGCCAACGAGCAGGAGCTCATCCGATTTAATCTGACCGACAACTACGCAGGCAAGACGGCGTTGGTCGTCGGCGAAATTTACCGCCACGGCGGGGAGTGGAAGTTTAACGCGATCGGCGAAGGCTCTTTCGCCGCGCACGTCGACTTGTTGGCAAGAAATTATCAATAATCAATCCAAATCCAAGAAAAGAGGTCATCTCACATGTCTATCAGCTTATCCAAAGGTCAAAAAATCGATCTGACGAAAACAAACCCTGGTCTTACGAAAGTACTGGTCGGTCTCGGCTGGGACACGAACAAATACGACGGCGGCAAGGATTTCGACCTCGACGCTTCCGTATTCCTGCTGAACGGCGCCGGCAAAGCCGGATCCGAGAAAGACTTCATCTTCTATAACAACCTGAAGAGCACCAACGGCGCGGTCGAGCACACGGGCGACAACCTGACGGGCGAAGGCGACGGCGACGACGAGCAAGTCAAAATCAACCTGTCGACCGTTCCTGCGGAAGTGGAAAAAATCTCTTTCTGCATCACGATCCACGAAGCGGCCGAGAGAGGCCAAAACTTCGGACAAGTCACGAACGCGTTCGTTCGCATCGTGAACGAAGACACGGGAGCGGAGCTGATCCGCTACGATCTGGGCGAAGACTTCTCGGTCGAGACTGCGGTCGTCGTAGGCGAGCTCTACCGTCACAGCGGCGAATGGAAATTCAACGCGGTCGGCAGCGGATACAAAGACGGCTTGGCCGGCTTGGTTAAAGATTTCGGATTGATGTAAGACCGTAGTACCCCGGTTTTGGGGACCGCTGTTCAATCGGATCGCGGTCCCTTTCCAATTAACGAGGAGGCATGGCGGAAATGGCGGTTAATTTGTCCAAGGGCCAGAAAGTCGACTTGACGAAAAACAATCCGGGATTGACCAAGGTCAAAATCGGACTGGGCTGGGATACGAACAAGTACGACGGAGGCAGCGCGTTCGATCTTGACGCTTCGGCATTCTGCCTGAACGGCTCCGGCAAGGTAAACTCGGACAGCGACTTTATTTTCTACAACAACAAGACCAACCCGAACGGCTCCATCCAATTGTCGGGAGACAATCAGACCGGAGAAGGAGACGGGGACGACGAATCGCTCGTCATCGATCTCGGGCAGGTGCCGGCGGACATCCAGAAGATTTCCTTCTGCATCACGATTCACGATGCGGCGGCGCGCAATCAGAACTTCGGCCAGGTGGCGAACTCCTTCGCCCGCGTCTTGAACGAGGCGACGAACGAAGAACTGATCCGTTACGATCTCGGAGAAGATTTCTCGATCGAGACCGCCGTCGTCGTGGCCGAGCTTTACCGGCACGGCAGCGAATGGAAATTCAGCGCCGTCGGCAGCGGATATCGCGACGGGCTGGCCGGCTTGTGCCGGGACTTCGGAGTACAAGTATAAGGGAGGAGGATTCCAGATGACCATCAGCTTGTCCAAAGGACAAAGAATCGATCTGACGAAGACGAACCCGGGTCTGAAAAAAGCGATTATCGGCTTGGGCTGGGATACGAACAAGTACACGGGCGGAGACGACTTCGACCTGGACGCTTCGGCGTTCCTGCTTCACGCCAACGGCAAGGCGAACGGCATCGAGGACTTCGTCTTTTACAATAACTTGTCCGCTTACGGCGGAGCCGTTATCCATACCGGCGACAACCGCGACGGTCAGGGTGAAGGCGACGACGAGCAGATCAAGCTGGATTTCACCAAAATACCGGACCATGTCCATCGCATCGGCATTACCGTAACGATCCACGACGCCGAACGCCGCCATCAGAATTTCGGCCAGGTTTCGAACGCGTTCGTGCGGCTGGTGGACGAGCAGACGGGAAGCGAAATTCTTCGCTACGACTTGGGAGAAGACTTCTCCGTCGAGACGGCCGTCGTCGTGTGCGAGCTGTATCGCCACGGTGCGGACTGGAAATTCCAAGCGGTCGGATCGGGCTTCTCCGGAGGCTTGGCCGCACTCGCCAACAACTACGGCTTGGATGCCAAGTAGACAACGGAGGATTCGCAGCGCATGTCTCTGAAGATCATTAAAGGCCAGAAAGCAGACGTTACCAAGAACACTCCGATCTCGCGAGTCGTCGTCGGGATGGGCTGGGGAGCCAGCGCCGGCGTAGAATTGGATTTTTCGGTTTTCGCATTGCAGGCAAGCGGCAAGGTGCGTTCGGACCAGGATTTGATCTTCTATTCGAATCCCAATGGAGCCGGAGGCTCGATTCGAATTCTCGGGCAGGACAAGAAGGGCTACGGCGCCCAGACGGATCAAGAGCAGGTGAGCATCGACCTGAGAAGCGTCCCGCAGGAGCTGGAACGGATTCCGTTCACGCTGACGATTTACGAAGGGGATGCCCGCCGGCAAAACTTCTCTCTCGTCAAGGACGCTTACTTGCGGATCATCGACGAAGCGACGGGCAACGAGCTGCTCCGATATGAGCTTGGCAATCAATTTCCCGTCGAAACGGCGATCGTCGTGGGAGAATTATATAGATACAACGGCGAATGGAAGTTCAACGCGGTCGGATCGGGCTACTCGGGCGGCCTCGCCGCTCTATGCGGCAGCTTCGGCATCGTCGTTCGGGAAGAACCGCCGGCGGCTCCGCCTCCGACGCCGAAACCCGAGGCGGCCAAGCCTCCGGTTGGACAAGCTTCTCCTTCTCCGTCCGTTCCGCCTGTTCAGTCCTCGCCGCCTCCGGCGGCTCCGTCGATTCGGCTGGACAAGATCGAGCTGAAGAAGAAAGGCGACGTCATTAACCTGGAGAAGAAATCCGGAACGCTCGGCGAGATTCTCGTGAATCTGAACTGGAATCGCAAGAAGTCCGGCGGCGGCTTCTTCAAGGCGGCGTCCGGCATCGACCTGGATCTCGGCTGTCTCTTCGAGCTGAAAGACGGCACGAAGGGCGGCGTTCAAGCGCTGGGCAACGCCTTCGGAGATTTCCAACGGCCGCCTTACGTGGCGCTTGACGGAGACGATCGGACGGGCGCGCTCGAAGGCGGGGAGAACTTGCGGATCAACGGGGCCAAGGTCGCGGAGATCGAACGGATCGTCATCTTCGCCTTTATCTATTCGGGCGTGACGAACTGGTCCCAAGCGGACGGCGTCGTTACCGTCAAGTATCCCGGCGGACCGGATATCATCGTGCGGATGGACGAGTACAACAACAGCAAGGGCTTGTGCGCCATCGCCATGATTCGCAACGTGAACGACCAGACGTTCAGCGTCGAGAGGCTCGTGCAGTTTTTCGACGATCAGCAGAAGCTGGACGTCGCGTACAATTGGGGATTGCGCTGGACAAGAGGAAGCAAGTAAATCAATCGATTAGATTAACGGAGCTAGAACCGGCAGGAGGGCCATCATGGATTTTTTGCAAAGCTTTATTGACAACTTCGCTACCTTCTTCGATTGGCAGCATATCGGCGAAGTGCTGTCGATGCCATCGACTTGGGGAATTATCGGTACGCTGATCGTTCTCGAGGGCTTGTTGTCCGCGGACAACGCGCTCGTACTCGCGGTTATGGTTCGCCATCTTCCCAAAGAGCAGCAAAGGAAGGCGTTGTTCTACGGAATTGTCGGCGCGTACGTCTTCCGCTTCCTGGCGATCGGGATCGGGACGTATCTCGTCAAGATTACCTGGATTAAGGTCGCCGGGGGTCTATACTTGCTCTGGATTGCGTTAAGCAACTTGTTCGATCTCCAATTCAAGCTGGCGCGCGTGGGCGGAGTGCCGCTCATTCCGTATATCGGCAAGAAACCGGACGAGGACGAGCACGAGATTGAAAACAAAGGAATGGGCTTCTGGCGTACGGTACTCGCCGTCGAGATGATGGATATCGCCTTCAGCATCGACAGCGTTCTGGCCGCATTCGGAGTCAGCGAAGAAGTATGGGTACTGTTCCTGGGCGGTATTCTCGGCGTGCTGATGATGCGTGGAGTTGCCCAAGTGTTCTTGAAACTGATCGAGAAGTTCCCGGAGTTGGAAAAAGCGGCGTTTATCCTGATTGTCGTCATCGGAACGAAGATGATCGCCGGAGCTTTCGGATTCCATGTGTCGCATGCCGTGTTCTTCTCCGTGCTGATTGCCATTTTTATCGGTACGATGGTCCTCAGTGCCATCAGGAGAAAAGCCGAAGCAGCCAAATCTTCCGCCAAGTCCTAATCGAACCGATTGCAGTCGCATTCCCTTGGAAATATCCCTCATGTGAGCGTGGGGGATATTTTTTAAGGAGAGATTTGGAAGTATTTTGAAGGATTAGAGATTTAGAGGTTAGGAGGGTGAGGTCCTTGCGCTATTTCGACTATCTGACCCCGGAGCAGGAACAAGATTTATTTCTTCAACTCCCGTCGGAGTTCAGCAATCGCGACGACAAGGAAACTTTGGCTTATGCGGTGGGCGCCGCCTTGTATATGCCCGCGATTCGTCCCCGAATCGCGGATGACGTCGTAAGCGGGAAAATTAAGGGGTTAGTGTCCTTGGTCATCGACCTGGAGGACGCGGTAGCGGACAGCCAAGTCGACTTTGCCGAGAGAAATCTGTACGAGACGTTGGATAAGCTGCATCGCTTCGTGATCGAAGGCTTTATCGAGTCATCGGCTCTTCCGCTCATCTTCGTGCGGGTTCGCTCGGCGGAGCAGATGCGGCGGCTGTTGTCGCTGCTGGAGGAACGGCTGTACCTGGTGACGGGATTCGCTTTTCCGAAGTTCTCGCCCGTCATCGGCGAAGCTTACTTCCGGCTGTTGGAGGAGTACAACGGAAGCGCCGGGCCGAATGCGCCGACGCTGTACGGAATGCCGATTCTCGAGACGGCGGAAGTGATCTACCGGGAAAGCCGGTCGTCCGCGCTGCTCGACATTCAGGCTCTGCTGAAGCGATACAGTCCGTACGTGCTTAACGTGAGAATCGGAGCGACCGACTTCTCCAGCATTTTCGGATTGCGGCGCAATCCCGACATGACGATCTACGACATCGGCGTCATCCGCGATTGCGTGACGGACATTATCAACGTGTTCGGGCGGCAGGAAGACGGCTTCGTGATTTCCGGACCGGTATGGGAGTATTTCAGAAGCGACCGCGTGCTGAAGCCGCAGCTTCGGATGACGCCGTTCCAGGAGGCGATGGGCAAAGACGGGCTGAAGCTGCGCATGTCCTATCTGGACAGGTCCGTGGACGGCCTGATTCGCGAAGTGGCTTACGACAAGGAGAACGGCATCATCGGCAAGACGATCATTCATCCGACGCATCTTCAGCCGGTGCAGGCGATGTACGTCGTCACTCACGAGGAATACAGCGACGCGGCGAGCATCATCGCGAACAGCCAGGGCGATTATGGCGTCATGAAGAGCCAGTACGCCAACAAGATGAACGAGATCAAGCCGCATTTGAACTGGTCCAACCGGATTATGAATCGATCAAAGATTTTCGGGGTGCTGCATGAAAAACATAACTTCACCAGCCTGCTCGCCGACCTCGAGCCGGCGGGGGCGCTTGTATAGCATTATCGACGGATTGGAAGTCGAAGTCGTCGTGACGTCTAATCCGTACGGGATCGAGCTTGACCAACTGTTCGGCATGGCGGCGCGCATTAACAAGAAGCGCGGGTTTCTGTTCGTCAGCAGGCTGCTGGGCAAGCATATTCCGGTCGTTCCTTCGGCGTCGCTGGGGGCGGGAGCGCTGCTGGGCCGCCTGTACGCGGAAGAGGCGTGGAAGCGCCCTTCTCCGCTGGAAGCGGATCGCTTGCGGGGCATGTTCGCGAGCAGAAGAGAGGCGGATGAAGGATACCGGGAGCTGATGGCGCGCAAAATCCGCATCGAAGAGCCGACGCTGTTCATCGGCTTCGCGGAGACGGCGACCGCGCTTGGACATAGTCTGTTCGACGCGTTCGAAGGCAACGTGACGTTCGTGCATACGACGCGCGAGGAGATCGAAGGGCTCGTCCCGCCGATCCGCTTCGAAGAGGAGCATTCGCACGCGGTCGCGCACCGGTGCTACGTTCGCGATTCGTCCGTTTTCCGCGAGGCGTCCCGCATCGTGCTCGTCGACGACGAGATTACGACGGGGAAGACGGCGCTCAACATTATCCGCGAGCTGCACGCGGCTTTCGGTCATCGCGACTTCGCGGTGGCCAGTCTGCTCGATTGGCGATCCGTCGCGGATCGCGAACGCTTCGCGGAGCTGGAGCGCGAGCTGGGCATCCGGATTCGCTGCCTGGCATTGATCGAAGGGGAGATCGAGGTGAAGGGGAGTCCGCTTGAGGAAGGGGCGAAGGAAGCTCACGATGCTTTCGAGCCGCTGCCGGATTTCCGTATACGCCGCCACGATCTCTCCCCATTATTCGAGCATGCCGGATCTTCTCCGGAAGACAGGGCGCGTTCGCCGCAGCTTGGCTCCTATCTGCTGCATACCGGCAGATTCGGCATGAGCGCGGCCGACGGGGAAGCGCTGGACCGCTCCGTCGCCGGAGCGGCGGAACAACTGGCCGCGCATAGAACGGGCAGCCGGACGCTGTGTCTCGGAACGGGGGAATTCATGTACGTTCCGATGCGGATCGCCGAGCGAATGGGCGACGGCGTGCACAGCCAGTCGACGACGAGAAGCCCGATCCACCCGCTGCGCCGGGAGGGCTATGCGGTATCCTCCGCTTATCGTTACGATTCGGTAGACGGAGAGGAAGTCGCCAACTTTATTTACAATGTCGAGCCCGGACAGTATGACGAAGCGTTCGTCTTCGTCGAACGGGAGTACGATCCGAAGCGGGGCGCGTCGTTCGAGCGGGCTTTGTCCCGGCTTGGCGTACCCGTCGTTCACCTGGTTTCGTTCGGCGCATCAGACGATCGGAGGGACGGGGAATGAAGCAGCTTCTGTCCGTACACGAAGGCCATGTCGCTCAACCGTCCCCTATGGGCAGCTATAAGCCGTGGGACGTCGTATTTTTATTGAAGGATTTAAGCTCGGTCGAGCTGGAGCGCGGCACGGAAGATCGGGAAGAGGCGATCCAATCCGGGACGCATTATTCGGAGATGCTGCCGATCGAGTACCGGCCGTCGGACGACTATATCCGGCTGTACCGCGAGACGCTGCTCGCCACCGCGGGCAAGGTGGCGGAGGCGGTCGCCGCCGTATCGGAGCAGATCGTTGCCAAGCGCGGAGCGAACGTCGTGCTCGCGTCTCTGGCGCGGGCGGGCACGCCGATCGGCGTGCTGATCAAACGCTATTTGCACACGTTCCACGGGCTCGACGTTCCTCACTACAGCATCTCGATCATCCGGGGCAAAGGAATCGACGAGAACGCCTTGAAGTACATGCTGCGCCGCCATCCGGAGGGGAATATTCAGTTCGTCGACGGCTGGACCGGCAAGGGCGCCATCCGCAAAGTGCTGATCGAGGCTTGCGACAGCTTCTATGAACGCTTCGGCGTTCGTCTAAGCGACGATCTGGCCGTTCTGGCCGATCCCGGCTGCTGCTCCGCGACGTTCGGCACTCGGGAAGACTTTCTCATTCCGAGCGCTTGCCTGAATTCGACGGTGTCGGGCCTCGTGAGTCGAACCGTTCTGCGCGACGATCTGATCGGGCCGGAGGATTTCCACGGAGCGAAATATTATCGCGAGCTGGCGGAAGACGATCTGTCCAACGAATACGTCGACACGATCGAAGCGCATTTCGAATCGGTCCGGGAAGCGGCCAAAGCGAAAGCCGAGCGGCTGCTCGCGCAGACCGGCGACCCGGTCACTTGGCAGGGGGAACGGGACATTCGCGGCATCCAGAGGGATTTCGGCATCGCCGACGTCAACCTGGTGAAGCCCGGAGTCGGGGAGACGACCCGCGTGCTGCTGCGCCGGGTGCCTTGGAAAATTCTCGTGGACGACGCGGGCAATCCGAATCTCGCTCCGATTTTGCTGCTGGCGGCGGATCGCGGCGTCCCGGTCGAGGAATATCCCGGTCTGACTTATTCGTGCTGCGGCATCATTAAGCCGCTTAAGGGGGAATCCGCTTGATATTCGCCTGCGATCTGGATCAGACGCTGATTTACTCTCGCCGCTCGATGGGGCCGATGGAGGAGAGCGAGCTCGTTCCCGTCGAGAAGTACGAGGGCGAGGATTTGAGCTTCATGACCCGTACCGCCTACGCGCGGCTTCGGGAGCTGAGCCGGGAGATCGACTTCGTGCCGACGACGACGAGAATTTACGAGCAATACGAGAGAATACACGGATTGACGGGCGATATTCGCATCCGCTACGCGATCGTCAGCAACGGAGGCCGGGTGCTGGTCGACGGCCGGACGGACGCGCAGTGGGACGGCATGATCCGGCAAGCCGTTCGTTCCGGGGCCGCTTCGGGCGAAGAAGCGAAGGCTTTGTTCGACCGGCTGGCGGACGCGAGCTGGGTGCTGAAGGAGCGGTACTGCGACGAGCTGTTCTATGCGGTTGTCGTGAACAGGGAAGAGATTCCGGGCGGCTGGATGGAAGAGCTGGCGGGAGAACTGGCGCGTATGGGCTGGAATTGCTCGCTGCAGGGGCGCAAAGTGTACCTGGTGCCCGATCCGGTGAGCAAGGGCGCAGCCGTCCGTTACGTGAAGGAGCTGGCAGGCGCATCGTTCGTATTCGCGGCCGGCGACAGCCTGCTGGACGAAAGCATGCTGCGTGTCGCGGACGAAGCGATGGCCCCGGGGCATGGCGAGCTGTTCCGGAATTACGCGGGCAAGGACGAACGGGGCATCCGGTTTGCCGGCCGGTCCGGCATTCTGGCGTCGGAAGACATTTTGGAAGCCGCGGCCAATTGCCGCAAGGAAGCGGGGCATACGAGATGACGAACATTTATTTTAACCGCTGGTTCTCCTCGGTCTATCATTATATCGGCATGATCCGCGACAATCCGGACGGCCAGCGCTTTACTTTCTACGGGACTCATCCCGATCCGGGGCATCTTTCGCTGCAAGCCTGCGACCACGCGGAACAGGAGCCGGTGCTGGACGGCCCCGAGTACGTCGATTACGCGCTCGATTTCTGCCGTCGCAACGACATCGGCGTCTTCATTCCGCGGCTCCATATGCTGGACATCGCCAAGGAGGCGCGCCGCTTCGACGAGATCGGCACGAAGGTGATGGTCTGCCGCGATATCGAGCTGCTCGAGCGTCTGATGGAGAAGGATCTGTTCTACGAAAGCCTGGCCGGGACGGACGTCGTGCCGCTGCCGGAATATGATGTCGCCGAGACGGCGGAGCAGTTCAAGGCGGCATATGAGGAGCTGGTCGCAAGCGGGCATCGCGTCTGCTTCAAGCCGACGAACTCGGAGGGCGGCATGGGCTTCCGGATCATCGAGGGAGAGCGGAGCGAACAGGATAAGCTGAACGATCTGTACGGCTGGGTGAGCGCGGCCGTTCCGTTCGAGGAGGCGTACAAGACGCTGTCGGCGGTGGAGCGGTTCCCGAAATTGATGGTGATGGAGCTGCTGCCCGACGAGGAAGTCAGCATCGACTGCCTGGCGGACGCCGAGGGCAACCTGATCGCAGCCATACCTCGCCGCAAATCGTCGGGGCGAATCTACTTGCTGGAGGACAAGCCGGAGCTGCTGGAGATCGCGTCCCGGGTGGCGAAGCGCTGCCGCATTCCGTTCGTCTACAACATCCAGGTCAAATACAACGAGGGCGTGCCGAAGCTGCTCGAGATCAATCCGCGCATGTCCGGCGGATTGTACATCTCGTGTCTAAGCGGGGTTAACATGCCGTATTTGGCGGTAAAATCGATTCTCGGACAGCCCTTCGAACAGCCGGTTCCTCGCTTTGGCGTCAAGGCAAGCTATCTCGAGCTGCCCGTCCTCATGAAATAGAGGCGGGCCGTCGGCTTACGATAAAAAATTGACGAGCGCTGCCGAAAGCCATAAACTAAAGTCATGGTTAACCGTTTACGCCAGTCGGATTCGGTTGGATAGACAGGAGGTAGCGGACTTGCTTCGTTCGAAATGGGGACTAGCGTCCATCATCATCGGTTATTCGGCAGGCTATATTTCGACTTTTTTCGTTCATGACGCGATCGCGCTTGTTTTTCCGATTCTGGGAACGATGCTCGCTTCGGTTATACGCAACGCCGAGCGCAAAGTGGCCCAGCTGGCCGCCGAGCGGGACGCGGCGAACGCGGCGGCTGCCGCAGCGGCCGCGGGGGGCAACCCGCAGCAGGCCCAGCGGATACCGCCGGCCGTTCAGTCGTTCGGAGGAGCCAGCCGTCCGGGAGGGCAGCCGGCGGCGAATCCGGCAGTTGCGGCGCCGCAGCAGGCCGCTCCGGAGCCAAGAGCTTCGGATCTCGGTCCGGAGTGGGATTCCATTATGGAATACATCGGCACGATCGAAGACATGGTGCTGCTCGAAGGGGAGAAGAACAATCTCGACAACGAGATCGTGCAGCGCACGCTGTCTCTTCTGGTCCGGTTGAACCGCATCATTCCGCAATTGGTCGCTTTCAACAACGGAGACATCAACCACAAAATCAAG
Source organism: Cohnella sp. (assembly GCF_041641335.1). Classification (NCBI taxonomy): domain Bacteria; kingdom Bacillati; phylum Bacillota; class Bacilli; order Caryophanales; family Paenibacillaceae; genus Cohnella; species Cohnella sp. The sequence goes on from NZ_JBEPYQ010000051.1 coordinate 22,989, forward strand.
CGGCTCGTGCTTAAGGACCTGAACGGGGCGATCACGCCTTTCCTGCATTTGAGCGGAGAAGCGAAGCGGCAGAACCGCAGGCTTCTGCTCAACAGCATTCGGGACATCGACAACCAGATTACGACCTATACAAGCTTCATCGAGCAGAAGGACCTTATGGAATTGAGAAACAAGGCCGAGCTCATTCATCAGCGCTACGGCGCAGGCAACTAATATTCGATGGGAGGACTTATGCATGAGTACGCCAGCCATTCTGCTTAAAGATTCGGACGCCGTAAGGGTCCAGCAAGAAGCGCAAGCTACGATTCAACGCATCTCGTCGGCGGATGCCGCCCAGCTCGATTCCCTGATGGACGAAGTCGGCCGCATGGGGCAGAAGACGATGGAGAAAGCCGGGGCCAACCTGACTTTGCTGGAGCGTCCCCTCAACGATCTGCTCAGCGGCAAGCGTTCGGAGATCGCCGGCAACATCATGAAGCTTCGCAACGAGGTCGACGACCTGAATCGCTCGAAGGATCTGTCCGTTTTCCAACGCATTCTTCGCAAAACGCCGATGAAAAACTACATCATGAAGTACCAATCGGTGCGGACGAACGTTCAGGCGATCATCTCCGCTCTGCGCAACGGAAAGGACACGCTGGAAGAGAACGTCGTACACATGCGCAACCTGAAGCAGATGTGCATTCAGGAAATGTACAACGTCCAGCAGCGCATCGAGCTGGGCAACCAGTTGAAGACGCTGTTCGAGCAGGAACTGGCCAAGCCGGAGAACGAGAGCCGCAAGCCGCAGCTGGAGAAAGGTCTGCGCAAGGTCGTGACGCGCATCCAGGCGCTCACGGAGATGATCATGCTGTACCAGCAGGCGATCGCCGGCTCGGACATCATTAACGACAACAACGACAAGCTGATCGATTCCGTCGACGCGACGATCGACAAGACGCAGCACCTGATCACGGTGTCTGCGATGATCGCGACCGCCCTCGAGGATCAGATGAAGGTCATCGACGCCGTGAACGCGACGAACGACATGCTCGGCAAGCAATTCGCGGAGAACGCGCGCATGCTCAACGAGACGACGCAGAAGACGACTCAGGCGATGACGAAATCGGCGATGTCGATGGAGCAGATCAACCAGGCGATGAACGATCTCACCTCGGCGATCAACCGGTGCGAGGAATCCAACCGGACGATTATCGCTTCCGCTACGGAGCAGACAAGCCGTCTGCAGGAGATCAACAAGCAGATGGGGCAACGGCTCGGCTTGCAGCCGGGCGCCGCTTCTTCGCCGCAAGCGGCGATCCAGCAGCCTTCTATCGGCAGCTTGCTCGATTAATGCATAGAAGAGGGGCTGTCCCTGAGTCGCAAGAGCGCAACAAAAACATTATCGATAAATAAGAACGGGGTATATATCTCCTTACGCTACAATGTACCCCAGAAAGTGACGAGAAGCTTCGTAGCTTATTCCGATTACTTTCCGGGGACCCCGAAGCGCCGTCATGAAATTAGGAATCGATTAATCCGTGACAGGGTAATTTCATGACCGTATGAGGCAGGTGCTTCGCTCTCCAGGAGATATATACCCCTTTTCTATCTCGATAATGCGTGTTGCCTGACTTAGGGACAGTCCCCTTTTCTCCCATACAAAACAGCAAAATTAAAATACTTATAAACGCAATCCGCGTCAGAGAAGCCGACTTCCCTCATCCAATCGATTTGCGTCGCCAACTCCGTCATTTTATCGAGTTTCGTTCTTTCGTAGGCGGACGCGATTTCCTCTCGGGTCAGATCGCTGGCCTCGACTTTTTTCTTCCAATCGTTCTTGTACAGGGACTCAATAAACGGAGTATGGCCCAGAACCTGATCGGCATTGACGAATACGCCGTTGTTCTTCAAGTTTGAATAAGCGTTGCGGTACAGCGTCCGTTTGTTCTCATCCGCGAGATGGTGAATCGAAAGAGCCGAAACCATGATGTCGTATTTGCCCGGAACAACGTAATTCGTATAATCGTCCAGCACGTAGGTGACGTTGGTGAACCCCTCAAGCCGCGACTTCGCGATGTCCAACATTTTCTCCGAAATATCGATTAACGTGATGTTAGCCTGCGGGTACTTCCTCAGCATGAGCGACGAGAACAATCCCGTGCCCGCGCCCAAGTCCAATATTTCCGGACAATCGGAGCCGGCTTCCGCCACAGACACCGAAACCCCATAGAAATCGTCGAAGCAGGGGATAAGCTTTCTTCTTTGGCGATCGTATTCGCGCGAAACTTCATCGAATTTGCTGCTTACATCATTGCGATTTTCCATCTGGCCGCCTCCCGAGTATCCAAGCTTTCTTATAACATCGATCATAGTCAACATAAGCTTATTATTGAAATATATAAAAACTATTGAACACATAGGACATTCCTATGAACAGAGCCGCGATGAGGAGCAATCATTTCAGGCAGCGTTTTTGCTTGTCTGCCATCATATTCCTTCATTCCCCCGGATAGACTGGAAGTAACGATAACTTTCGACTCATGGACACTTGCGAAGGGGATGTGAGCGGCATGCTGATGAACGGGCTGATCGGACTGGTTATCGTGTTTCTGATCGTGGCGGCGAGCAGCGAGAAGACGGAAGCGATCGTCGAAATGATGGAGGACCAGCGGATTTAGACGGAATGCGCGAGCATGTCGAATATACAAGAAAGGCCGGCAAACCTTCCCTTGTCCGAGAAGATTTGCCGGCCTTGCCGCATGTGCAGACCGCTATTACTGGGCCGCCAAGAAAGCGTCGATCTGCGATTGCAGCTCCTGCTGAACCTTCTCGAGACCTGCGGCCTTCAGCTGCTTGTTCAGCTCCGCGAGACCGGCGTCGACGTCTTTGACGACTCCATACTCCAACGGAATCGCGTAACGCAGCATGACGTTGCCAAGGTTGGAGATTTCCGTCTTCACCTTGCTGTTGTCGAAGACGAACGTTTCCAGCGGATAGTGGTACACCTGTTCTTCCCATTTCTTCACGAGATCGGAGGCTTCCTGCGGGAAGTCCACGTTGTCGCGATTAAGGGGGGAGTTGAAGCTCCAGTTGGAGAAGCCGGTGTAGTTCTGATTTTTGTCGGTTGCGATATATTTGTCTTCGCCGGATTTCTCGTAGTGGACGCCTTCGATGCCGTACATGATCAGATCGTGCAGTTCTTTGTCGTTCTGCATCAGATCGATGAACATGAGAGCGCGTTCCGGGTATTTGGACGTGGCATGGACGGACGTGCCGTTCTGCGTCGAGATCGCCACCGATTTGGCCTTGCTCGGGTTGATGTCAGCCAGCGCTACCTCATACGGCGAATTTTCCTGGCGCATGAGCGCTATCAGCGAGCCGAGCGTGCCGTTGTTATGCGTGATCGAAGCCGTCTTGCCCTGCTTGAAGTCTTGCTGGTGGTCGTTCTTGCTGTTCAGAGCGTTCTTCGACCAGCCGTTGTTGTCGGCCAAGTCTTTGTAGTAGTTGGCCAAGTCTTTGAACTCCTGCGTCTCGTAGACGTTGAACACTTGTCCCTGCGGATCGCTTAGCTTAAACGCGAACGGCATATCCAGGTCGAACATATTCCATTCGTTCTCTTGCTTCAGCAGTACGCGGTCGAGGTTGTGGTACTTCCAGTCGCCCGTCTCCGGCGTGAACGGAATGACGCCTTTCTCGTTCTGGGCGATCGTCTTCAAATAATTCGCGTAAGCTTCCGGGCTGTCGATGGCCGGCAGATTGTATTTCTTGCGCAGGTCTTCACGGTACAGAATGAGCTTCTCGACGGATTCTCCCCGGTTCTGCGGAACCATGTACAGCTTGCCGTTCACTTTGGCTTGATCCCAGCTGACCTTAGACATCGCTTCCCACGTCTTCGGCATGTACTTGGAGAGCATGTCTTCCGTCAGCTCCAGGAAACCGCCCTTCAGCGCCTGGTCGTTGTAGCCGGCCCAGTTCGCGGAATAGATCAGATCGAAGTTTTCGTTGGCCGCCAGCTTGAGCGGATATTTCTGCGCCCAATCCGACCAGTCGAGGAATTCGCTTTCGATTGTGGCGTTGATTTGTTCCTTGAGCTTTTTGTTGATTTCGGCGAATACGCTGTCATAATCGACCGGCTTCGGGCCGACGAAGATCATCTTCAGCTTCACTTCCTCGGAAGTGTCGATGCCGCCGCTTGCTCCCGTTTCTCCGGACGATTCCGCCGAATTGGAAGCCGGCGCCGAGCTCTCGGCCGCCGACGTATTGCTGCTATTGCTGTTTTTGTTTCCGCCGCATGCGCCGAGAACGGTAGCGATCAGTAGGATAACGGCGAGAAGCAGGAAGCTCTTTTTGGTTGCCATTCGAGATTTCCCCCTAAGGTATATTGGGGCGTGTCTGAAAACCCGCTCAGGGGCATCTTTCAACGCCTTTTCGCCCCCTGCTTTGTCACTTTTGCTTGACGTACCCCGGTACGCCTTCACAAAAGTTCCTTGCATGGAACGAAAATCCGGCAAAATCTGCTGCCCTCGAAGTATTCAGACACGCCCTGGTGATAAACCGGGTTTCCCCGGACTCATCCTTTCACGGCGCCGATCGTCAGACCTTGCACGAAGTATCTCTGAACGAACGGATAGGCGAGCAGAATCGGACCGGTCGCGACGACCGTCATCGCCATTTTCAGACTTTCGGATGGAATCGTCGTCGTGACGACGGCTCCGGCGCTCATCATCGCTTTGCGCATGCCGTCCATGTTGCCGAGCATTTTATACAGATAGTACTGCAGCGGCATCAGGTTTTCGTTCGAGACGAAGAGCAGGGCGTTGTACCAATCGTTCCAATAAGCCAGGGCGAGAAATAATCCGATGGTGGCGAGCGCCGGCTTGGACAGCGGAAGAATGAGCCGGGCGTAGATGAGAAAATCTCCCGCGCCGTCGATTTTGGCCGACTCCACGATCGCTTCGGGAATGCTGCTCATGAACGACTTCATTACGATGATGTAGAACACGTTAAGCACCATCGGGATGACGAGCGCAAGCGGCGTATCCTTCATATGCAAGTAGTTGACGATGAGCAGGTACCAAGGGACAAGCCCCCCGCTGAACAACGTCGTGAAAAAGAAGAAGAAGGAGAAATGGTTGCGCCATTTGAAATCTTTCCTGGACAAGGCGTAAGCCGTCATCGAGGTCAGGAACAGGCCGAGCAAGGTGCCTGCCGCCGTTACGCCGATCGTCACGATGTACGCTTTGAGCATTTGCGTCGGATACTTGAACAGAATGCCGTACGCCTCCAGGGAGAAATCCACGGGAAGAAACGGATACCCTTTTACGATGATCGTGCTTTCTTCCGTCAAGGACGAAGAGACGACGAGCAGGAAGGGCAGGACGCACAGCAGCGCCAGCAGCGTCAGAGACACGTAACCAATGACGGAGAACAGCAGCCGGTCTTTCTGCAGTCGTCCCCGCGAATGCAGCGGGGCGCGCGGATTCAGCCTCTCAGTAGATGTTTGCATGGTCGTAACCCCCGATCAGAATAAGGCCCGGTCTTTGTCGTATTTGCGAACCGCGTAGTTGACCGACATGATGGTCGCGAAGCCGAGCACCGACTGGAATACGCCGGCAGCGGCGGACATGCCGATATCGTTCGACGTAATGAGCGAGCGGAACACGAACGTATCGATGACGTCCGTCGAAGAGAACAAAATTCCGTTGTTGCCGACCATGTTGTAGAACATGCCGAAGTCTCCGCGGAAAATGTTGCCCACGGCCAGCAGCACGAGAATGATCAGCGTCGGATACAGGTTGGGCAGCGTGATTTTCATAATGCGTTGGAAAATGTTAGCCCCGTCGATCTCGGCCGCCTCGTACATCTCCGTATCGATGCCCGCGATCGCGGCCAAGTACATGACTGTTCCGTATCCGAGCGTCTTCCAGGCGGAGACGGCGACGAGGATGAACGGCCAGTAGGAAGGCGTGTTGTAAATGTCGACGGGCTCCAGTCCGAGACCCCGCAGCAGTGCGTTGACGGTGCCGATGTCGTAGTTGAGCAGATTGTAGGCGATCGCGCCGACGACGACCCAGGAGATGAAGTACGGCAGAAACAGGATCGATTGCGTCAGTTTGCGGAACCATTTGCCCCCGATCTCGAACAACAGAATCGCGGCGAAAATTTGCAAAAAGTTGTTCACCGCGATGAAGGCGATATTGTACAGCGCCGTATTCCTCGTGACCGTCCAGGCATCCCCGGATTCGAAGAAGAAGCGGAAGTTGGCCAGTCCGTTCCAGGCGCTGCCGAAAATTCCGCCCGCGTAATCATAGTGCTTGAACGCGATAACGATGCCGGCCATCGGGACGTACGCGAACAACAGGAAGAACGCGACGGCCGGCGCTAGCATCAGCAGAATCGTTCGGTAGCGTTTCACGTCGTATAGAAATTGGTGTAGTCGCATGTGCTGCTCCCCTTTCCTCGCTTTTAATTATGCAAGCGCAGGCCGAAGAATTTAATCATGTGAAACAACGAAAACTAGTACGAAATCTACAATTCGGAATTTGGCATGGAGAGAGTTGGAGCGCCCGGGTCTCGGAAGGGGGATTCACATCCGGATTTGCCTGTCTTACAATGAAGGCGTTGCAAACCGAGGGGAAGGTCGGAAAATATGGCGCTAACGGCTTCGAAGTCGGCACATGCGGAAGGGCGCATCAAGAGGTACATCCCCTTCACTTACAAAACGATGATTCCGTACTTGATTCTTGTTCTGCTGACGGACATCGTCATCGGCTCCATCTCGTATAGAATGCTGATCGATTCGCGAACCGAGATGGCCGAGACGAATCTCCGCACGGCGATGGAGCAAGCGCGCGAAAACATGGAATACCAGATGGACGAAATCCAGCGGATGTCCGACACGCTGTTCGGCAGCCTGCCGTTTCAACGCGCTCTGCAGACGAGAGGGGACCCGCTGAATATTTATTTGACGATGCTGGACGAGATCGTGCCGCAGATCCAATCTCCGCTCCAACTGTACGGCAACGACATTCGTCTGATCCTGTACGTGACGAACGAAGAGCTGAATTACGTGCTGGGAGACGACCTGTCCGAGCCGATCGACGGAGACGACTATTACATTCTTCCTTTTGCCGAGATCGAGCGCACCGAATGGTTCAATTCGTACCGGAAGACGGGCAGGGACAATGACTGGCTGCAGATCGATACGGATGCGCAGCTGGAGAACATCTCGCATATTCGCAAGCTGGTGTCCTACAGCGATTATTCGACGGTGATCGGGTACGTGCGCATCACCGCGAAGCTGCCCGATCTGCTGGGGAGCTTCGACGCGTTTCCGGTGGAGGAGGGGATCGCGCTCCGTCTGCGCGACCTCTCCGCGGATTCGGTCCTGTTCGAGCGGGGAACGGCCGACCGGAGCGACGCGGGTTATTTGAGCTTGCGGGAGGAAATCCCGGAATCTTCCCTCGCCATCGAATCGTTCGTCCCGTCCTCCTACCTGACGAAGGACGCGAGCCGGCTCCGCAAGGCGATCGTCGCCGTCTGTCTGCTGAGCTTCGTCGTGATGACCTGCATCGGTCTTGTCGTCGCGAGGCTGTCCGGACGCAAGATGCGACGGATTGTCTCGCTCGTCCACTCCTTCGAGGAGGGCAACTTCCAGAAGCGGATTCGCTTCTCGGGCAACGACGAATTCGTGCGCATAGCCGATTCCTTCAACGTGATGGCCGGCAACATCCAGGAGCTGATCAACAGCGTGTACGTGGAAGGCATGCAGAAGAAACAGGCCGAGCTGGAGGCGCTGCAAGCCCAGATCAACCCTCATTTTTTGTTCAACACGCTGTCGACGATCAGCAGTCTGGCGAATCTCGGAGAGACGCGGAAGGCGACCGAGATGATCCAGAGGCTATCCCGTTTCTATAGGTTGACGCTGAACAAGGGCCAGGTGTTCATCGCGCTGGAGAAGGAGCTGGAGCAGGTTCAGACGTATCTGGACATTCAGCGGGTCAAGTATGCCGATGCGTTCACCGTGCACGTGGACGTCGAGCCCGATATTTTGGACGTGCGGGTCATCAAGCTCATTTTTCAGCCGTTCGTCGAAAATATTTTCAAGCATGCCTGGTTCGGAGACGCGATTACGATCCGGATTACCGGGCACCGGGTCGGCGACCGGATCGAGCTGAAGGTGATCGACGACGGCGTCGGCATGCCGCCCGGCCAGGTGAAGACCATCATGCAAGGGGCCAGTCACGGGGGCGGGTACGGCGTGCGCAACGTGGACGAACGGATCAAGCTGAGATACGGGAAGGAATACGGGGTTCGGATCGGCTCCGTGCGCGGCGGCGGCACGACGGTGCTGATCGCGCTTCCCGCGTCGGGCGAGCCTTCGGGAGAACCGGAATAGTTGCAAAAGTATGCAGGATCATTGTTTCGCGACATGTTCGCGAATGAAGTCGTCGGGTATGCTATTTTGGAGAGTCTATACCTTCTTGCGGAGGAGGAGGCTGGAGCAGCATGAGCATTCGCATCTTGCTGGTGGACGACGAAGCGGTCGACTTGGAATGGATGCGGCGCAGAGTCGCCGGCAGTCCGTTCGATCTGCAGATCGTCGGCGCGGTGAACACCGGGTTTATGGCTTTGAAAGTGTTGGAGCAGGAGCAGGCGGATATTATTCTGTCGGACATCCGCATGCCGATCCTGTCGGGCATCGACTTCGCCCGCAGGGCCAAGAAGCTGCAGCCCAACGTGAAAATCGTCTTCATCAGCGGTCACGAGGATTTCGGCTATGCCAAAGAGGCGATCGAGATCGCCGCTTCGGGTTATCTTCTGAAGCCGGTCGAGGACCGGGAGCTCTACGATCTGCTCGGATCGCTATGTGGCAAGATCGAACAGGAACGGGAGCAGAGCCGCTCCATGCTTCAGGCGCTCTCGCTCGTCAACGAGGAGCTGCTGCTGCGCTGGCTGAACGGGGCCGAAGGCGGCCCGTTGGTTCAGAGCCTGCTCGAACCGCTCTGCGAGACGGGCGTATCCGTCGCGATGATCGAGATCGACGATCTTGAACTGAACCTGCGGGAGAAGCCCGAGGAAGAGAAGCGGGAGCGGGTCGGGCAGGTGGCGGAACGTCTTCGGCGATTCGCCTCCGACCATCAGGCCGGCATGCTGCTGCCGGACCATCACGGCCGGTTCGTGCTGCTGACGGCGGCTCCCGAGGATCTCGGCGACAGCTTGCTGGAGGAGCTGGTTCGGGAAGTGCGGGAGAAGCTGCCGTTCACCGTGACGGTCGGGGCGGGCGCGTTCGCGCAGAGCGAGGACGAGCTGCTTGAGTCCTATCGTCAGGCGAAGGCGGCGCTGAGCGCGAAATGGCTGCTCGGCAAAAACCGTCTCATCCGCGGCGTATCGGAGACGTCGGCGCGGGACAAGCATGCAGCGAGCTTCGGCGAGTCGGTCGACCGGCTGCTCGAAGCCATCCTGCAATACGATCTTGTCGCCATCGACGACGGCCTGCTCGAATTGTTCGACGATTCGGCTCCGAACGGGAAGAGCGAGGCGTACGATCTGATTGTGCGAATTACTTCGCGGCTTCATGCCGGCCTCGCCGCGATGAACGAGGATTTGTACGAGCTGCTGAAATGGGAGTCGCATCAGCCGGTGCGGCTGTTCCAATTCGAGACGATTCACGACATCCTGTCGTGGATTCGGCGACGGCTGTTCGAATTGTCCGAGCTACTCTACTCCAAGAAGCGGAAGCAGAAGCGCAAGCTGATCGAGGAGATTATGCGCTACATCGAGGAACGGCTCGATCAGAAAGTCACGCTGAAGGAGACGGCCGCTTATTTCGACTTTACGCCGAACTATCTCGGCCACTTGTTCCTCGAAGAGACCGGCGTTCATTTCAGCCAATACTTGAACGAGCGGAAGATGCGCCGGGTGTGCGAGCTTCTCTCCGATCCGACGCTTAAAATCTACGAGATCGCCGACCGCTCCGGCTATAAGAACATTCTTTATTTCAACCGGCAATTCAAGCAAGCGACCGGCATGACGCCGGGCGAGTACAGGAAGAAGCACAAAATCTAGCGTCCGCGCTTAAGGAGGGGGAATATGGGAGGCATCTCGCGCATGCGAAAGCTGGCCGTCATTCTCGCTTCGGCGCTTCTGCTGAGCGCCTGCGGCGGCGGGAGCGGAGCCGAAAGCCGGACGGAAAGGAGCGCGGGCGGTCGGGACGGCGCCCAAGAGACCGGCGGGGCCGTAACGGCTCCCGGATCGGAGCATACGGTTCGCGATCCGAACGCCGCCGGGGAAGTTCGATTGAAGATGCTGCTCGTCGGCGGCAAGCCGGTGGACTACGAGGAAGTGTTCGGACGGCTCAATTCGCTGCTCAAGGATAAAATCAACGCGACGGTCGAGGTCGAATTTCTCGACTGGTCGGATTGGTCGCAGAAATACCCGCTGAAATTCGCGGCGAAGGAAAACTTCGACATCGCGTATACCGCCAACTGGGCTTTCTACTACGATCAAGCGATCAAGGGCGGCTTCCTGGAGCTGACCGAGGAACTGCTCTCCCGGTACGCCCCCAGGACATGGGAGCTAATGCCGGATATCGCCTGGGAGCAAGCGAAAGTGGACGGCAAGCTGTACATGATTCCGAACAACAATCAGGAAATCACCGACAAGGCGGTCATTATCCGCGACGACTTGCGCAAGAAATACGGTCTCGACCCGGTGAAAGATCCGCAAACGTTCGCGGCTTACTTGAAGACGGTCGGAACCGGGGAGCGGGGAATCGGCGCATTCGGCGCCAAGCCGGCGGACGGCTGGAAGTGGCACGAGCTCGATCAAATCCTGCTGGAGCAGCAGAACGAGTGGAATCTGGTCGACTACAGCATCCCGTTCGCCTATCGGCTCGACGATCCGGAAGGACGGGTGTTCAACGTCTACGAGACGCCGGAATTCCGCGAGCTGATCGCGTATTACAAGGATTTGGCGGACCATAGCGGCTGGTCGAAAAATATGATCACGAACAAGACCGACATCTGGCAGGACATGCTGGTCGGCAAAACCGGATCGTACGCGCATAACTTGGGAACATTGGCGATCAATCTCGTCGAGATGCGCCGCGACAGGCCGGAGTTCGAAGGCGCGATCGTCGACTTGACTCCGGGCAAGAAGAAGATCGGGGCGATCTCCACCCAGAACGGACTGGCGATCCATGCCGCCTCGAAGCATGTCGAGCGCTCGTTGATGCTGATCGACCTGCTGCAGAACGACAAGGAAATCCACGACCTTGCGATGTACGGCCTCTCCGGCAAGCATTACGAGCCGGTCGGCGAAGACAAAATGCGAAGCGGGCCGAGCGCCGCCAATTACGCAGGCTTCTCCAATTGGGGATGGAACTCGCCTCTGAACCGGACGGATGCCGAATACCCGGAAGAAGCGGCGGCCATTCACGACAGGTGGCTGGACGAATTGCACCATTTTCCGCTGGAGACGTTCGTGTTCAACGATGCCGCCGTGAAGACCGAGGTGTCCAATGTCGGCAACGTCATGCTTCGTTACGCCATTCCGCTGGAATACGGCCTGATCCAGGACCTGGACAAGGGTCAGGCGGAGCTGATCAGCCAGCTTAAGACCGCGGGCATCGAGAAGATCGCTCGGGAATTGCAGGCGCAGATTGATGCGTTCCTCAGCCAGTCGAACGAATAAAACGTGCCGAGAAGCAGCTATGCAATGGACAACCTTTCGAGTTGACGGTGATATAGCATAATCAGGGAGATGAGCGAAGATGGCAACGAATAACGACTCCAACAAAAGAAACGGCGGTATAGGGAAGTTTCCTCCGATCAGCGCGAAGCTGCCGGTCATGATGCACGGCGCGGATTACAACCCGGATCAATGGCTTCACGATCCGAAGGTGCTTGAGGAAGATATACGCCTGATGAAGCTCGCGGGCTGCAACGTCATGTCGGTCGGCATCTTCGCCTGGGCGGCGCTGGAGCCGGAGGAAGGACGCTTCGAATTCGGCTGGCTCGACCAAGTGCTGGACACGTTCGCGACCAACGGCATTTACGCCTGGCTGGCGACGCCGAGCGGCGCAAGGCCGACATGGATGTCGCAGAAATATCCGGAAGTGCTGCGGGTCGGTGCGAACCGCGTCCGGAACCTGCACGGCCTGCGGCACAATCATTGCTACTCTTCGCCGGTCTACCGGGAGAAGACGGCTCTGATGAACGCGAAGCTGGCCGAACGGTACGCGCATCATCCGGCCGTCGCGGGCTGGCACATCTCCAACGAATTCGGCGGCGAATGCCATTGCGACTACTGTCAGGAGGCGTTCCGCGAGTGGGTGAAAGCCAGGTATGGCACGCTTGAAGCGCTGAATCTGGCCTGGTGGACCGCCTTCTGGAGTCACACGTATACGGACTGGTCGCAGGTGGAATCGCCGGCGCCGCACGGAGAGACGATGGTGCACGGCCACAATCTGGATTGGCGTCGCTTCGTTACCGATCGTACGCTCGATTTCTACAAGCATGAGGTCAAGCCGCTCAAGGCGGCCAATCCGGAGCTGCCCTGCACGACGAATATGATGGACTTATTTTACGATCTTGACTATCGGGCGTTCGCGGACGAGCTTGACGTCATCTCTTGGGACGCTTATCCGACCTGGCACGAGGCCGAGTCGGACGCGGGCGTCGCTTCGTGGTTTTCCTTCAACCACGACTTGTTCCGCTCGCTGAAGAAGAAGCCGTTCATGCTGATGGAGAGCACGCCGAGCCTGACGAACTGGCAGCCGGTGAGCAAGCTGAAGCGGCCCGGCATGCACCGTCTGTCCTCTCTGCAGGCGGTGGCGCACGGCGCGGATACGGTGCAATACTTCCAGTGGCGCAAGAGCCGCGGCTCCAGCGAGAAGTTTCACGGCGCCGTCGTCGACCATGTCGGCCACGAGAACACGCGCGTATTCGGGGATGTCGCCGAGCTGGGCCGCGCTTTGGCCGGACTGACGGATCTCGTGGGCACGCCGGTGCCGGCCGAAGCGGCGATCCTGTTCGACTGGGACAACCGCTGGGCGGTTAACGACGCGCAGGGCCCGCGCAATTGCGGCATCCACTACGAGAAGACGGTGACGCAGCATTACCGTGCGCTCTGGGAGCTGGGAGTGCCGACCGATATCATCGGCTCCGGAGACGAGCTGAGCGGGTATAAGCTGCTGCTCGTTCCGATGGCTTATCTGCTGCGCGAGGAGGCCGGACGGAAGATCGAGCGTTTCGTGCGGGACGGCGGCATCGCGGCGGTTACTTATTGGAGCGGCGTCGTGAACGAGAACGACCTGTGCCATCTCGGCGGATTTCCCGGACCGCTGCGGCAGACGGTCGGCATCTGGGCCGAGGAGATCGAGGGGCTGTACGACAGCGACCGCAATTCGGCCGTGATGGCGGCCGGCAACGCGCTCGGCATCGAGGGGACGTTCGAGGTGCGCGAGCTGTGCGAGCTCATCCACGCCGAGACGGCGGAGGTGCTGGCCGTGTACGGAGGCGACTTCTACGCGGGACGTCCGGCGCTGACCGTGAACCGTCTCGGAGACGGCGCGGCGTATTATTTGGCGGCGAGAATCGCGGATGACGCCTTCTACCAGGCGTTCTACGGCAAGCTTGCGCAGCAGGCCGGCGTCCGCCGGGCCATCGGCGGCGAGCTTCCGCCGGGGGTGACCGCCCAGCTGCGCAGCGACGGCGTCACTGACTACGTCTTCCTGCTGAACTTCTCGGGCGGCGAGGCAACGGTCGCTCTCGACCAAGCCGACTACGAGGACGGGGAGACGGGCGAATGCGTTTCCGGCCGGCTTGAGCTTCCGGCGAACGGCGCTCGCATCTTGCGGCGGCAGACGGCTAATTAACGGACTATGGTAAACTAGCGAACAAGGGCACAACCCGCGGGCATGGAACAATCGGCCCCTATGGGTTGTGCTTTTTACTATGCTCGCGGAGGGCGATGTTCCAAGAAACCTGCCAACTCCCCTCGAAAAGCCGCCGTCCTAGCATTTTGAGCAGAAACGCCGACAGAGGAAGCTTTGTCGCTGGCAGAAGGGCTGGTATTGCCTAACTATTCCGTTTATTATTAATAAGAGAGAGGACGAACAGGAGAGAGGAGTCGCGGCTCTTGGATTTTACCTTTGAAATTTTGGATTCCTCCACGATCAACATTCGGTTTAATTACGGAGGAGCCTGGTTCGAGTTTAACCTGTTTTACGAGCAGGAGCAGTGGATTCTGCATCCTTACGACGCCACGCTGCTGGGGAATCCGGAGATGTGCCGCCTCGTGGTCGCGGATTTGCTCGGGAACAAATTTTTTCAGGTCATGCTGGCCAAACAACGCATTCTGCTCTCCCAGCTTCGCACTTCCGTCGACGTGTCGGGCGACCGCTACGAGCGCATCCCTTCGGAACGGGAACGATCCGGACGGGACCCGGCAACGGAGCTCGGAACGGGGGATGAGATCGACCGCTGGGTCGGGCAGCATTCGCTCGAAGAAATCGTCGCACAAGAACGGGAGCGGCTCGAGGACCGCCTTCGACTCTATCAGACGGTGCTGGAGAAAATGTTCTATCAGAATCTGGGGCCGGGAGACGAAGAGTTCGACAAAGTGCAGGAGATTACGCGCATCTATAAAGACGCGATCGGCAGGATGAACGGGTTGACGAATAAGAACAACGATAACGGCTTCGGGGACGATTTCTCGCGCGGACGCCGATTTTAACCTATAGGAGGATTTGTCGTGAAATACGAACTGTTGTACCAGGGCGCCTTCGCCATGCTGAAGGTTCAACTGCAGGCCGGAGAAAGTCTGAAAGCCGAGTCGGGAGCGATGGTGTCCATGTCTCCCAACGTCGACGTCAAGGGAACGGCGGACGGGGGCATTATGGCTGGACTCGGCCGGATGCTCAGCGGGGAGACGTTCTTCTTCCAGGAGCTGTCGGCGAACCGCGGCGGCGGAGAAGTGCTGCTCGCTCCGTCTTCCATCGGAGACATTCAGGCCGTCGAATTGGACGGGTCTTACCGGCTTCTCGTCCAGAAGGACGGATTCCTCGCCGGCACGAGCGGCATCCAGGTCAATACGAAAATGCAAAATCTGAGCCGCGGCCTGCTGTCGGGCGAAGGGTTCTTCATTATCGAGATCAGCGGAAAAGGCACGGTGTTCCTGGCTTCGTACGGTTCGATCCACGCGGTTAATCTCGCACCGGGAGAAGAGCGCATTATCGACAACGGTCATCTCGTGGCCTGGCCGGATTACGTTCACTATTCGATCGAGAAAGCGTCCAAAGGCTGGTTCTCCAGCATCACGAGCGGCGAAGGTCTCGTCTGCCGCTTCCGGGGCGAAGGGATCGTGCTCATCCAGACCCGCAATCCGTCGGGCTTCGGCAACTGGATCAAGAAGTTTCTTCCGGGCAGATAGGGCTGAAAAAAGGTTTTGCGAATTTTCTGTGAATATCGAACAGGCAAGCTCTATGGTGCTATAATAGAGAATACTGAGATTTACGGAGAAGAGGTGCAAAGCCTATGGATATGCAGCCCGCAGTCGGCCGGGGATTGCCGGTCGTCTCTTACGAGCAATTATTCGAGCATTATAAAGATAAAATATTCAGCTTCGCATGGAAAATATTGCGGAGCAAGACGGATACCGAAGAGGCCGTACAGGAGACGTTCCTCAAGCTCTACGTGAACTTCGAACGCCTTGATCCGGCGGGATCGGTCTCCTCGCTTATTTTCACGACGACGAAAAACATCTGCATCGACATGCTGCGCAAAAGGAAGACGAAGCTCACGCTCAGTCATCCGATGATGAATCACGAAGGTTGGGAGAATCAAGTCGCGGAAGCGAGCCGGCCCGAGGATGCGCTTATTCTGAAGGAGACTTCGGAGCATGTGCTCGCCGCCATCGACAAGCTGCCGAAGGCTTATCGGCTTATGGTGTACCAGCGGTACGTGCTGGACATGTCGATGGAAGAGATCGTGGAGATGAATCAGGTGAAAATGAACACGGTCAAGTCGCGCCTTAAGCGGGGCAGAGACCTGCTTCGCAAGCATCTGGACAAGGGTTGAACAACGACCAACCGCCGCAGGCGGACGGGTAAGCAAGCCGAGGATTCCGGCAGTCGCCGGGTTTCTCGGCTGTTTTGCATCGTGGGGCTGTCCGAGCATATGCCGATCTACCCGAGCGAGGCGTCGATCCTACAGCGACTGAAGCTGCTCGATTCCTGAGCCGGAGGCGGAACCGCAGTCAAATGTGAGGGACGACCAGCCCGCCGTAGACGAACGCGCACAAGATGACGAGAGCGGGATGGATCTTGCGCTTCTCCATCGCCCACAGCGCTATGGCCGCGATCGGGATCGCCTGCCACCAGCCCAAGGCTTCGATCGACGTCCTGCCCATCTGCCAGGTCAGCAACATCATCATGACGGCGATGACAGGCTGCACGAGCAGAGTCATGCCCTTGACGACGGGAGAGTGGCGATACTTCGCCATCAGCCGGAGCAGCACGATCAACAAAACGGCGGAAGGGACGACGGTCGCGACCAGAGCGACGAGCGCTCCGCCGAAGCCCGCGACGTCGAAGCCGACGAAGGCGGCGATCTTGGAAGCGATTGGCCCGGGCAGCGTGTTGCCGAGCGCGAGCAGGTTGGAGAATTCGGTATCGTTCGTCCACTGGTAATGCGTCACGATCTCCCGGTACATCAGTGGAATCGAAGCCGGTCCGCCTCCGTAACCAAGCAGGTTGGACAGGAAGAAGCCGGCGAACAGGTCGATCAAGTCCTGCAGGATCATGAAGCTTCTCCTCCGGCCTTATTCTTGAGTTTGCCGAGCAGCCGGTAATGAACGGCTCCGTAGGCCAGGAACAGCACGATGACGATGGCGGGATGGACCGGCACGACCTGCAGCAGCAGGAACGAGATCGCGCAGAAGACGACGACCATCCCTCTGCCGAGGCCCTGATAGGCTTTCTTGGCGAATTCGTAGGCCATGACGCCGAGCATGACCGCGATCACGGGCATAACCGCGGCGATCATGCCTTGAACGACGGGAGAATGGCTCAGAAAATTCACGAAAGAAAGCAGCGCGATCATCGCGACGCAGGAAGGCAGAATGTGGGCGAGAATGGCGACGATCGCTCCGGGTACGCCCTTCTCGCGGTAGCCGAGGTAAGCGGCCATCTTGGTGGCGATCGGTCCCGGCAGCGCGTTGGCGATCGCCAGCGTCTCCCCGAACTCGTCGTCGTCCATCCACCGGTAAGCGGAGACGGCCTCGTGCCGGATAAGCGGAATAACGGACGGACCGCCCCCGTAGCCGAGAATGCCCGTCTTGCCCATCGCCCATGCGAGCTGGACGTATTTTTTCGCGGAATGTCCCTTCATCGTCTACAACCTCATTCCCATGCGGCTCTTGTACCGGGTAATCAGCACCTGGCAATCGACGCTGACGACGCCGGGCAGCTTATACAGTTTCTCGTTCATAAACTTCTTCATCTTTCCGTAAACCTCACGATGCCCCCTTCCTCCATCAGCGAGTTGACGCGGGACTGAATCGCCACGCGAGACATGCCGATTTCCTTGGCCGGTTCGGTGTAGGAGATTCGCCCGTTGGCGTTCAGCGCCTTGATGATCTGCCGGTCGATGTCATGGATCTGCATGCTGGAACAACCCTTCTGTATACTTCGGTGCTTCTATCGGTGAACCTTCCGGTCTCTACGCGAATTTTTTTAGTTAATACCGGGGCTCAAGCTTATAAGCCGGTTGAGCAACTGTATTCATTTGATGCCGAGGTATTCTACGTTCTTCAAGTAGATGGTAAAGAAATTAGGACGACCTCAAACCATCTCTTCTGGGTCAAAGACAGAGGCTGGGTTGCTGCAGATGAGTTGGCCGTTGGCGATCAATTAGAGACAGAAAATCTTGAGTATCACACGATTGAGTTTATTGATATTGAGTATAACCCGTCTCAAGTCTACAACTTTACCGTTGAGGACTATCATACCTATTATATTTCCGAGCAAGGTTACTTGACTCATAATTTGTTGGATGCTTGCCGATTGGATAAGTATGCTACTTTATCAAAGAATGTAACTTATACAAAGGGAACGCCTTCGGAAATATTAAGGGCAGAGATTATTAAGCATACGAATATTGTTCCTCCACCCGGATGGCAAGCCCACCACATCATAGGAGAGAGTCATTCTAATGTTTTTGCAGCAAATGCACGTACAATTCTGGCCCGCTTCAACATTAACATTAATTCATCTGCAAATGGAGTGTTTTTGCCAAAGTCTCCGGGCGAAGTTTTTACCGTCATCGATGGGCAGACATTAGCTACTCACAATGGAGGACATACTAATGTTTCCTTTGAGTATGTCTATGACAAAATATCCAAAGCTGAGAAATCGGGGGGGAATGCCGCCGAGAAAGAAGCCAAAGTCTTGCAAGCTATCAACGAAATACGTGATGAGTTATTAACAGGTGCTTTAGCAATCGGGAAAGTAAAATAATAATAAAGGGTGTTTAAGGTGAAAATTTGGAGAGTTAGAAGCGATGAATATAGTTGCGAGTTAACTATTGACGAAAGCAAAATCGGTAATTTGGTCAGGGATCTGCTTGTAGACGGCTTTGACGGAAACCCAATTTCGGATATCTGGGGCCCTTGTTACCTCGTCCGTTATCGCAAAGGAAGATACTGCGATCTTCCGTATTTTTTATCTGGAACAATGGTTTTTCCCAAGTCTACATTTGAGAAAATCGGAGCGGCTATTCAACACCATGTAGAGTATCTACCACTGCTTTGCGATGAAATGGAGCTTCAGTTAGTTAATGTAATAAACGTTATCGATTGTGCTAACAAAGAGAAGTCAGTCGCGGACAGGTTGAAGACGGGAGAATTTCTAGGATTTAAAAAGGTAATCTTCGACCCTGAAAAAATACCCAATGGAACACTCATCTTCAAAATTCCCGAAAATCTCAACAGTATTTATGTTACAGACCAATTTGTGGAGTTGGTCAAGAAGCAAAAGCTTAAAGGCTTTAAGTTTATCGAAGAATGGGACTCGGAGTTCACCGAAGAGATGGAACTGGCGAAGCAGGGGAAATATCAAGAGAAGCTGAAGTCGATCGAGAACAACAAAGGCCCGGAATTTTCCTACGAGGAAGCGATCAAAAAGGTAGACAGCGGCTTGGCCGTTGCCAGCGATAAGTGGAAGATGCAGCAGGATAAGAAAGGTGACTTCTGGCTAGGACAATTGGGAGAAGATGCAGAATATCACTGGCTGATGCCGGCATTCATTCCGCCTGTGCTTCTTGGTTACCTATGGCATGAAGTGGACAAATCTGAACTCTAAGGCGTAGTGATTGGTATGAAAATATGGAGTTTTAATGCAACGGATAATAGTTATGTCTTGAACTATGATATAGAAAAGGCTAAGCAAGAAAACCACCCAATTTATTCTGATTTCGATGGCACAATCAAAAAGGATAATTGGACCTCAATTGAACTTAGGACGGTAAAGAAAGGAAAAGGAAAAGACTTCCTATGTCTCGAAAGCGGTGTTCCCCTATTCTCGGCATTAGCTTGTGAAAGGTTGGACCCATTTCTTGCAGATCAGGTTGAATTTTTATCGGTTAATCATTCCGAATTTGATCTTCGGCTGATAAATGTGACTAATATAATTGATTGTGCTGATAAAGAAAGATCAATTGCAAACACGTTAAGTTCCGGTGCATTTATTGACTATAGAAAGACAGTGTTCATACCTGAGAAAATTCCGCATGATACATTAATCTTTAAGTTACCAGAAACCCGCCGTTGGACAAAGCTGTATGTTACAGATAAATTTATTGAATTGGCAGCACATCACCAATTGGAAGGATTAGGGTATATCGAACTTTGGGATTCCGAGTTCACTGAAGAGATGGAGCAAGCGAAGCAGAGGAAGTATCAAGAGAAGCTGGATTCGATCGACAAAAACAAAGGTCCGGAATTTTCTTACGAGGATGCAATTAAGAAGGTGGACAGCGGATTGGGCGTTGCTAGCGGCAAGTGGAAAATGCAAAGGGATGTAGAAGGGAGATTGTGGTTGGGGCAAATTGGCGATGACGAGGAATACCACTGGTTGATGCCGGTATACATTCCGCCTGTTCTTCTGGGTTATCTCTGGCATGAAGTGGACAGATCTGAACTCTAAGACAAAGTGTGGATATACAAGACAAGGGTGTTTAAGATGAATATTTGGAGAGTTACTCCATAGCGGCATAGTAAAAAGATGAGGCGCAATTGCGTTCTCATCTTTTTGCTGTACCCCGATGCTATTCGATCATCAAATCATCAGAAGATCCCGAATCTCCTCCTCGGTAATCGAAGACAGAGCTTCCAGTCCCGGTTCGATGACCTCGTCGATGAGATGTTTTTTGCGCTGCTGGATCGCGTACATCTTCTCTTCGACCGTGTCCTGGGCGATGAGTCGCACCACTTGGACGACGTTCTTCTGCCCCATGCGATGGGCCCTGTCCGCCGCTTGCTGCTCGACCGCCGGGTTCCACCAGAGATCGTATAGGATGACGGTGTCCGCGCCGGTCAAGTTCAGGCCGGTTCCGCCGGCTTTCAGCGAGATGAGGAACAACTCGCGTTCGCCGTCGTTAAACCTGCTGCACAGATCCACGCGCTCGGCCGCCGGGGTCTGCCCGTCTAAATAGAAGAAAGAAGCGCCTTGATAGCCGAGCTCCCGGGAGATCATGCCCAGCATTTCCGTAAACTGCGAGAATACGAGCATCCGCTTGCCTGCGGCGCGGCATTCCTCGATCAGCTCCATGAGTTGGTCGAACTTGGCCGAGCCGCCGTCGTATCCCTCGACGAACAGGCCCGGATGGCAGCAAAGCTGGCGAAGCCGGGTCAGCCCCGCCAAAATCTTGATCCGGCTTCTGCCGAAGCCTTCCTCGTCAAGATGCTTCAGCGTCTCTTTGCGCAGCTTGGCGAGGTAGCTCAAGTAGAGCTTTTTCTGCTCGGGCAGCAGCACGGAAGGCTGTACGGACTCGATCTTCTCCGGCAGCTCGGAGAGCACGTCGGTCTTCAGGCGGCGCAGCAGGAACGGCCGGATTCGCTTGGCGACGGCTTCCCGGGTAAGCTCCGAGAACGTTCGGCGGTCCTGGAACAGCTCGGGGAACACGACGTCGCAGATCGACCACAGCTCCTCCAGCGAATTCTCGATCGGCGTACCCGTTAAAGCGAACTTGTGGCGGGCTTGCAGAGCTTTCACCGATTGGGCCGTCTGGGTCGCGTAGTTTTTGACCGCTTGCGCCTCGTCCAGAATCAACGCGTGAAAATAAACCTCCGCATACACCTCGACATCTCTGCGAAGCAGAGGGTAAGAGGTGATCAGCACGTCTACTTGAGAGAGCTGCGCCAGAGTGCGGCTGCGCTCGACCTTGTCTCCGTCGGCGACGACCGCGCGAACTTCGGGAGCGAACTTGCGAAGCTCGTTCAGCCAGTTGTAGCTGAGCGAAGCGGGGCAGACGATAACGGCAGGCTGCCCGTGGCTGCGGATTTCGGGGAGCGCCGATACGAGATAGGCAATGCTTTGGAGCGTTTTGCCAAGCCCCATGTCGTCCGCGAGAATACCGCCGAACCGGTAATGGGCCAGCGTTCTGAGCCATTGGTAACCGAATTTCTGATAGTCTCTCATAATAGAGGAGAGAGAATCCGGCACCGGAAAATCAAGGCTGTCCGGATTGCGCATATTCTCCAGCATCCCGCGCAGAGACTTGCCCAGCTTCAGGGCGAGCTCCCGGTTTTCCGCGTCGATCAGATGCAGTCCCCGAACGGCGGGAAGCCGGAATTCCGCACCGTGTAAGGTACCCTTGTCCACTTTCATAACGGCGATAAAACGGTTGATCGCTTCGTAATCTGGCGTCTCCAGCGGCAGCAGCGCTCCGCTCGGAAGCTTGTAATATCGTCTTTTCTCGTTGAGAGACTGGATCAGATGGCGAATTTCCGTCACCGGCACGCCGTCCAGCTCGAATTTGCATTCCAGCCAATCGGTGCGTTCGTCTACGTCGACGCAGATTCTCGGCGGGGCATGCCCGACGTGGAGCCTGATTTTCACCGCGGTGGTGGCGTATACCTTCAACAGCTTCTCGAGCTGCGGAATGACATGGTACAGAAAATCGTACTGCCCCTCCTCGTCCTCCATGAAGTAGCCGCTCTCCGTTTGAATGAATTTCGCCTGTTCCATCAGCTCCAGAATGCGAGCTTCCTTGTCCCCTTCCCGCATCAGGATCCGGCCCGCCTTGCGGCTTCGTTCGGCGTTCTCCAGCGGGTTAAGGACGATGTCCCCATAATGAAATTCAAGTCCGGCCAGCAGCCGGTCTCTCACGCGGTCAAGGTAGAGCTTCGCTTTTAATGGAGCCTGCACGACTTCCTCGGAGACGTCCTGGGACAGTCGGACGCTGCCGAGCCCCATCAAGCCGGGAACGACTCTCTCCATGAAAGGAGCCATCTGTTCGGGCGAGATTCGAATCGTGCGGGCGTCCCGGGCATTGGCCAGCATTTTCTGGAGTTCGGCTAGACGTCTGCAAGGCTCGGGCTTCACCTTAAGCAGCGCGCCTTCCGACAAGATGGCGCCGTAAGATTCGAGCACGGTAAGCCGGTCGAGTCCTTGCACGTTCATTCGATATCCCGGCGAATTCTCCGTCCGAGCGCTGGAGTCGTCTCTCTCAAGATCGAACAGCAGCGGTACAGGCATGTCCGAAAAACGCAGGCCCTCGTAGGACAGGCCGTCGTACTCCAACCGAACGGATGGAGCCTGCGCCAACAAAGGAGCGAGCCCTTCCCATGAGGAAGGCGAAATCAGCAGCGCGCGTTCTCCTCCTGCGGGAGTCGTATGGGAGGCGTATAAGCCCGAGGTGTCGCGGTACATTTTCTCGTTGCGATGAATTTCGATCAGCTTGCGGATGATGGCGTCGTTCGTTTCGTGAAAGCAGTGCAGCTCGGGATCGTACGTAAAATGCCTGGAACACTCGCATCGCTCCCGCTGGCCGACGCGTTCCAGGAAGTCCCTCAGCTTCGGCACGACGTACATGCGCTGCGATCCGATTTTCAGCTCGATGGAGAACATGTTTTTGCGATATCCGTACGGGAACAGACTGATGATGAACTCTACGCTTAGCGGCTGGCGGGAATCGAAGATCGTCGACGCCCGGCTGGAGCGGACGGGCTTCGGGTCGAACAGGCCGAGCATGACGTCCGTTAACGCGGCTTCCGTGGGAGCGGCAGTCGAAGCGGGGCTTCTATCCGGTAACCGGACAGGGGCCGCAGGGCTGCTCTTGGCCGATTTGACGGCGCTGTGCTGTCCGGATTGCTGAAGCTCGTACAGGGTCAACAGGGCGGCGGCAATATGGCGGCAGCTCTGGCTGGCGGATAAGTTAAGGCTGAGGCACTCGCAATCGGCGCGAACGTCCCCGTTATCTCCGGCGCGAATATCGACGCGGAAAAGAGAGTGCGTGCCTTTGACCGTCGCCGCGCAGACGAGAAGGGCGGGGTCGTAGTCGACGATCGCGACTTTGCCCGCCCGGAAATCGACCTCCCCTCTCTCGTAAGAGTAGGAGCCGCACATCGTTTTGATCTTTTTTTTCGTCAGTTGGAAGCTCATGGAAGGGTCTCCTGATTCGGAACTTGTTGTCCCCATGATACCAGAAATTCGTCGGGCCGACGAACGTGGGATCAGGACGGATTCCGTCGCGGCGAATACGGGGCGAGTACGGTCCATCACTGGATGCGACTAGACGGCAGCTGACGGAGAAATACAAAAAAGTCCGCTGCTCCAGATGAGCTAACGGACCGAGACTAAGATATCCGGAGAGGAGACTAGCTCCGTTCCTCCAGATTGGCAAGAGAGCGGAGTCGCTCTTTGCGCCCCGGCAGTTGGGACAGGAAGATCCGCAAATCCGGGAAATCGCTCAGATTCAACGTATAGTAGACCCACTGGCCGCGTTTTTCCTCGCTGATGAGTCCGGCCGTACGGAGCTTGCGGAGATGCTGGCTCGCGTTCGGCTGGCTCGTGCCCAGCAATTCTACGA
This sequence comes from Cohnella sp., assembly GCF_041641335.1. Lineage (NCBI taxonomy): Bacteria > Bacillati > Bacillota > Bacilli > Caryophanales > Paenibacillaceae > Cohnella > Cohnella sp. The sequence goes on from NZ_JBEPYQ010000051.1 coordinate 47,063, forward strand.
TGTCCGAGACGCAGAGGTCCTTTTCCTGCAGCAAGCCCAAAATAGCCAACCTCGTACGATCCCCCAGCAGCTTCAACAGCTCCGCCATTTCGCCCAATCGGTCGCTCATTTTCTCCAACTCCCTCTGTCCGGCT